>CAKOFP010000224.1 GCA_933226995.1 Candidatus Nitrosopolaris rasttigaisensis
CTCTCTTTCTTTCCCGCCTAATAGATCCATATGCATATTTTTCTTTTAATCATGTGGGGTAGTACAAAGCCTATGCTAACCGGATTTCCTCGAAAGGATAATGGCTTTCATTGAATTTATATACCTTATTCAATTTTCAAACATCGTAGCTAAAATATTAACTTATCACATGATAGGTACAATAATTTGCCACCTCATTGGGTTCACTTCGTCAAAGGCCCAGCTATAGTCACTCCCCTAGGTACTGGGAAAAGACGTATCTAATACCCAAGTCTGTGTAGAAATGGCATCAGTTCTAGTTGCAAAATTGATATCAAAGGTGGCAAGAGAAACCTCAGACGATGATTTAGTTAGTCGCATCCAACATAAACGTGAAAATAAGTTCAACCAAGGCGAAACCTTAGATGAGGGCACCTTTGCTTTTATGCATTGGCTGTCAAATCTTAGTATTGCCGAAGTAACCATCCCTAATGTAGAGCCGTATTGACAAAATATGGTAGCAAGAGTAAGGAAAAATAATTGCGAAGATTGTAAAGCAAATTCTAGCAATTAATCGTGTCGGGTTTCATAAATCATTTGCTCAAAATTTTCCTTTGTAGTTATATCGATCTTACCATGATCGTCGTAACTAGATAAATTTCTAAGGGCGACTTGTCTTGTTCGTCGAGCGCTCTATCCGCATCGCATGCTATGATGTTATCAATTTAAACGCTCATGAAGCAAAAAGACAATAGTATTAAGAGCCCGTGTGTGCCGTATAGGTGCAAATGCAAATAGTTCAAGTATCAGATATTCATATTGGCGAAAGTTATTTCAAACAAGATGTCTTTGATACTCTAGTTGATGAGGTTAACAATAAGTTAAAGCCGGATGCGATAATCATCACAGGCGATCTCACTGATGAAGGGTTACTATATCAGTTTGAACGTGCCCGTGCGGAACTTAGCAGGTTTAACTGCTCTAACATAATAGTTTTAGCAGGAAATCATGATTATCGTCATACTGGCTATCTACTTCTCAAGAAATTATTTCCGTCCCCGAAAGAGATCTATGAGTTTGATGACGATGTAATATTGCTGACTATTAGCACGGCTCGTCCTGACAGAGACGAAGGAGAGGTGGGATATAGGCAGAACTTGTGGATGGAAAAGGTCCTGAGTAAATATGACAACAAAACAAAGATTATTGCAATGCACCACCATTTGATAGGGATTCCGGATACAGGTACCGATAAGAATGTTGTTTTTGATGCTGGCGACACTTTAAGGGCATGTTTTCAATCTAAAGTCAATTTAGTTCTCTGTGGTCATAAACATAGACCCTGGGTTTGGAAACTAGGTGCTTTGGAAATTGCATATGCTGGAACAGCGTCGTCAACTCGATTTAGAGGATTTTTTGAATGCTCTTACAATATTATAGACATTAAGAATGGAAAGTCTAATGTTGACATAAAGATAGTGGGAGGCAAAAGGTTACCCCTTTCGGATCTAGTCGAAAGATATAAACCATATTTTGAAAGCTGATAACTTTCTCATTTTTTGGAATTCCAGACCCGTTAATCTGTTGATAACAATTCCTGCTATTCATCAAACCGTTTATCCCATATTGTGCTGCCACAGTCAGCCAGCTCACAAGAGTTTTTGCAAAAGCACTAGTTGCTACAGAGCCGACTAGTGCAAAAAATACAATAAATACAAATGGCAACAGTTACTAAAAGTTGTAGTTGACGATCAAGGGACATGCTGTGGTATTGCTCCTCTACTGATCAGTGTGTGTTTTCACAAATAATATCCACAGTTAAGTCAGATCACTAGGATGAAATCGCAGTCGGTTCTATACTCAGAAAATTATGGCAAATTGTGCGTGTGTCATCGACGCTAATACTAGTACAAGCAGAATCGCCCAACAGTCTTAATAATTTCCGCAGTTTTCTTTACTCCTTTATTACTGCACGAAACTGCACTCTTCTGTTAGCCACACTTTCATACGCTCGACCAACATCATCATGCCCCTAGAATATCTTTTCGGAATCTTGCTAGCGCAGGATAACGCTCATAAAGTTTTATTCTATTTATTGACAAGCCCTTCTGTCGTTCATAAGGTGAAACGAAATTATTCTCTTGATGGTATGCTGTAGCACCATTTTCGAAAACTAGCTTTGTACCATTTTCAAAAAGGCGCTGTCCGAATTCTATATCCTCATAGCCATAATTCCCATTGAATCCCTCATCCCATAGTCCGATATCGAGAGCATCGTCACGCCAATATGCCACATTACCGCCATGAAAACAATTACCTGGAAAGGGGTGACTCCTTAATTGTGTGAGTTCAGGAATTCTCTTGTCTCTACGGCTGCCTAGTACCGTATTTGAAATACTACAGATTGCCGGAAGTGACGATATCAAATGGAAGTTGCGAACAATGTCTTCAGGTTGAATTGTTCTTGCTTCCACAAATTTTCGAAGCCCAATCGTCGCAATTGTGGCTGATTTATGAAACCAGCCCATGTGTGACTCTAGGAATCTACGAGGACATATCATGTCCGAGTCGAGGGAGACAATAACATCACCTTTCGCGACATCTATCCCAGCATTTCTAGAGCTTGCTGGCCCAAATCCGTTATTAGAAATATTTACTAATTTGATGTTTAGTTCTCCTTTGTACTGCTCAGCGATCAATTTTGGATCGGCATGATTAGCATCAGCCACGATAATGACCTCAAATCGGTCCTTTGAGTAAGTTTGTTGAGTCAGGCTTGCAATAGTCCTAGCAAGTAGATCATATCCCTCGTGAAAGGGAATAGCTATGCTTGCAAATAATTCGTGCTTAACTGGTTCCTTTTTAACTTTATGTTCTATATCAGCGTAGTCATTAAATAATCTCAATTATAGCTAGCTCGCTAGATGCAATTTTGTTATCCGGTCTTAATAGGTATAAACTTTTACGTTTCATGTTCAACCATTTATGAGCACACAAAAAATACGGCACATAGTTTAGCACTTCTCTACAGAGCAGGAAGCCGCGTGGTGTTTATGTCACTGCATTTCAAACTAAAAGACCCGAAATAGTGCCATATATGCCCGAAAGTACTAACCTTGACTTCTGATAAATAGTCAGTCCCATTTCCTAGCTCAGGCAGATGGATAGTAATAAACGGTAATAATCCAAGGATATGCCAGCAATTTGTAAACGAAATCACACGATATGTTCTAACTTTGAAAGTCTATACTATTTCTGCTCCAAGTTACAAGATGGCCGCCAAGCTCAAGTAATCTGTTTTAATTTTCTATGAAGCGGAAATAATCATTTGTATTGCATTAATCGTGTATATGCTGAATTTTCATACTATTACCGTGATAGGAGTAACCAATCTTTTCGTAGAAAGGAATATTCTCATCTGAACAATCGAGTACTGTTCTTACGCATCGCATTATCGATGCTTGTTCGGTAGCGTAGTTTACAAGTTTGAATCCAATGCCTTTCCTCTGATACTCAGCCCTCACTGCTACATCTTCGATATGGGCTACCCGTCCTCCACCGAAAATGAATTTTGGTTCGACAAGGAGCGTTGTTGTTCCTATTATCAAACCTTGGTTTATGCCATCTTGGACAACGGCAACAAATATTCTGTGGAGTGGATTTGATTTTATCTCTTCTAATATCGCTTTGGCGGCTGGTTTACCGAGACCTCCAACGGGAGCTAAATTCTCTAGCACCTCTAATAATCCACCACTTTCAATATCGTTTTCTTCTATTTCACGTATTGTATAATTTATAGAGGGGTAAGACATGTCTACTCTCAGCCTAAGACCATCCGTTCGTTGTTACAACGAGTGTTTTCAACTTTTCTATCGATTGAATCGTCTTCGATCTCTCCATGTTATACTAACCAGCGAGGACAGAGTTAATTATCTTTATGATTTCTTCAAAGCCACGACGATCAACCGGAATCCAATTCCCACCTTATTAATGGCATAAAAAAAACAAACAAAATACACATATATATGGCCGAAATTGTCAGTTTTCTCGGAATCCTTCCTTTTCCGCCGAGAAGCTTTACAGTCACAATCATCTAGTATACAAACTATCTTAGGTAGCTCTTCAGGCTTCACTTTGTTGCATACTGCTCCTTTGCAACTCCTATTATACGGATCGAGTATTACTTAGAAGTACAATTCTTATAGGTATTACAGTTATACCTGGAGTTGGAGTCCACCTGTTAGTAACAATGCAAGCCAGAAAGACCATTATATATAACTAACTTCTAGATTTTGTCTAGAATGAATTTTTATTATTTGCGTCAGTATTTTAATGCAGTCGTCAACAAAAATCTTCATCAGTACGAACTCATATCGTTCTTCAAAAAATTATTGGGAATTAAATCAAGGCAGAATTGATTCTTGCGGTGTAGGGTTCCTTGATGTGTATGCTCGTGCCGGTACCACTAGATTCAAATTCCTTTATTTGGCCTGTTCACAATTAACACTAGATTATTCCCAATTGATTGAGTCAAGTCGATGTAATTGATGAGATCGTCTATATTTGTCCGGAGGTTTGTCATTCTGTCATAATCGTACTACTGCCTCACTTCTTTCAACTATCACGAAAGATCAATTATGCTACTCTTGATGACGGATTTTGCTCCATTAGATATATTGTACTGTTCTAATACTTTAGAAGGCTCTTTTATCAACTGATTTCTGAATTCTGGTTCACTTGCTGCTCTAACCAGTATTTCGCTGATTGTCTCTGCGTCCTGCTGTTTCGAGTTCAAGTACAAGTTAATTGCGAATTGCCAGCTTATATCTTTATCAAACTTGGCATATGTACACCACATATCTGGACTCGATCCAGGTGATCTCGCACAAAAACAATCAACGACGTTGAAACCGTCCTTGACGTAATACGTATTGGCTACAACTTATAAAAGGATATAAGATGAAGTGTTGAGCCTGAAATCTTAACAGGCATATTTGCAACCAGATTGACCCCACATGAATTTTGACTTTGCTACTGTGGGCTGCCACTTTTCTGAGATCTCCAGCGGGCAAGAATAATCCAATAGATGGATTCAGAATATCAGTACCAAGTGGATGCTGCCTGCCCCGTAACAAATGCAATTGCTAATCCAAAATGACTTAAGGCCAATTACTTTGCTGGTGGTAATTCACAACATATTAAGATTTTATTTACA
>CAKOFP010000225.1 GCA_933226995.1 Candidatus Nitrosopolaris rasttigaisensis
ATTATTCCTAGTATGACAACCATGCATTTCCATGGACGTACTAGGCCTTTACCTAATACGGAAGTCTGCATGATGGATCATCCTTCTGTTTCGGTCAGTCGGATATAGTATATATCGCAGAACATCCTATTATACTTTTAACAGGACATGGTCTCTTTGTTCGGTATTGGTGTTCAAGAGAATTTTCTTTGATCGCTGAAATTCATGCTCCAATTCATGATTAATAGCGTCTCACCAAAACTAGCTCATTTGCTGCCACGATTATACGTCAAAAACATTATTTCTAAGGCGTGTCCCAGTTAGAGCCTTTGGGAGCAGAAAATGCAACCACCTAAGTAACTAGATAAGTCACACTTCGCCTTTGGCGTTACAGTTAGAATTCAAGCGATAGTAATAATTCCTCAAAAATAGTATCGTTAACAAATATCGTTGTTTTTTGTGATACTCTATAAAGAGACTTCGAAAGGATATGTAGAGGTTTAGCTACTCCACTCTTGCCGTTTCTTTTTGTTCTGCGCGTACTCCTCTTAGCCAAGGATCCAAGAATATTTTGAACCAATACTCACCCACTTTTATTGCATTGTCACATGATCCTCGGTTCACTTCGATCCATTTTGACATATAATTTTGCCAGAAAACCATCGGATTGATAAACGGATTGGATCCGTAACTTGTTTGTTCTCTCTCTGATGCCATGACCTAATTTAGGTTATAATAGTAGTTAAAGTTAATGCCCTCCGTAAGCGCCGTCTAAATCATGTGTTTTACTCAACCTATTAGGAAAGGAATGTTTGGTTTAAAATTATAGCCACATACACACAAAGACATATTTAGCCAACTGTACCTCAATCAGCCGCTGACTTTTAATGGAATGTAATGAACGGAGAATTCAGGCTTTATTAGTATTTACTGTTGTTACACTATCAACCGTCACATCGACCGCATTTTTTTTACCCGCTATATCATATAGTAAGTTGTCCCCTACGCCATCTAGCAACAATATTACTAATACCAAAGTAGTAATTCTATCTTTTGATGACAACAGGAAAGGCGATTTCACATATGCCAAACCAATTTTAGACAAATATGGCTTTAAGGCCACTTTCTTCATAATTTGCGGCAAGACAACAGATAAAGGAGCTATGAATTGGCAAGAGATAGCTTCAATGCAAAGTGATGGAATGGATATAGAATCACACACTATGGCACACAAACATCTAAATCATTTGTCAGCAAATGCATTGAATTTTGAAATAGCCGGACCAAAACAATGCCTCGCCAATCATGGCTATAATACAACGAGCTTTGCATATCCTTATGATGAAGGAGCAGACAATGTTACTGTAGTAAACACAGTTGCCAAATATTATGATCTAGCAAGAACTGGTAGTGAGCCCCTTATGTTCTTAAACTGCAATGGATTTAAGAACCATCCTCAGACAGACTGTAAAACATATTTACCTGATGGCAAGCTAACCTACGCAAATAGGTATGCTATCAGAAGTTTGTCTTTTGATAGATACGAAATAAAGGACTTATTTAACAATGCCTCCATATTTTCTGATTTTGGACAGATACTCAATAGCCAGAGTAATTACAACAAAGGTAATGGAATAATAAGCTTGTCTGGATTAGGGAATAATGTAGGGGGAGCTGTTCCTCTAATTACATTTCATAATGTACGTCCTGTTAATAATGTAGCATATACTACTAATGTAGGCGTGTTTGCTGAATTAATGAAATATCTACATGATAACGGATATAAAGTATTGGACATGGCTAACTTAAAATATGATACAAAGAGGAACGTACTTCATATTACATGATACCTTCCCTTATACTTATCACTTAATCCTTATGTGATTTTCTATTCGGTCGTCCCGATGCTATCAATCTTTGTTGGTTATAGTTGGGATTATCATGATACTCTTGCAGAGAAAAGGTATGTCGTAGAAAGTAGATTTTTGCCGGGCTTAAGTTCGGTTCGTTGTAGACGGTAAGTTAAGGTCATATGCAATTAGACCTGTCCGTATACTGTTGCCGCCTACCCTCCCACTCTCCGTAACTAGCTCCAATTCTTTTAACAATAAATTTATTTCCTACACTCCTGTATGGTTTGCAAGAATCTATGTGAGGCTCTATTCCAAAATGGTTTTTGGTAGAAGCCATTATGAAGGTGGTAAGAAATACTGTAGAAGGTGTGAGGATTATTATTACCAAAATGGTATGTTCTGTGCTTGTTGCGGCATGGCATTGAGAGTGTCACCAACTAATCAAAGGGATAAAGAAAGGCTTAGGCAATTACAACTAAAAAGAGAAAAAGAGCAAGATAAAATAATCAGGATTATAAAAGGAACAAAGAAGTACCCAGCCAATCAAGGCAAAGTCAAAATAAAATACCTCACAACTATAGGTCAAATTCTAGCAATTATTCATGATGGAATCTCTGCATCAGCTGGTTTACATCGATGGTTATCTTAAAACTTGTCAACAAGTCTTTACATCCCAGCAATCTCTTTGGGAGATTTGCTATCGATAAGAGAATGATTGTCGGACCTGTGGGCTATTTCAGCTGCTTATCTCTCAACTCTATAATCAACCCTACCGGAGTAGATGCTGGGAATAGCAGAGTAGATAGTTAACTAATCTCTTCTTTTTTATTGCTTATTGCCTAGTGGTTACTTTTACGATCCCGAAAGTGAGATAGAGCGCTACAAACAAGAACGTACGAAAATTCATTTCATAGTAATTCCGATAGCGTAAGAACGAGAAAATTAATTGAAAATGAGCGTTATAATTATAAACGAGTCAGATTAGTAGTGTTGTTGTTGAGCATTATAAGATAAAAATCCTCTAGAAAGCAAATCATTTAGCAGACATTCCTTAGTTCAGGTCTTTTTTACATGATTCTTGTTCTCATTTTTTATCATTTTATTGATGGAAGCATTGGAATATTTTGCTAGAAATGATTTCAAAAACCTGAACCCACTGTATTATGTAATACGTAATACCTCAATCCTTTCAGTATTGTTCATATCCCCAATGGGAGTTGTAAGAGTGACATGGCCGTCTATTTCTTTATCGGTTACTCAGTTACGGGACTCCCTTTAATAGAGTAAGACTATTTCTCACTTGTAGAATTCTTCCGTGCTAAAATGACAATGGGATGACGAACACTGGAAGCAATATGATGCGGATTGACCGAGTTAAGTGACAAATATGAGTTCGTAGATCCATGTATTCTGATCCATGTATTCTGAGATCACAACAAACATGATTACCATCTAGAGTTAATTTTGTTTAATCACTAATGTAAGAAGTTCATCTAACCGTATTATATTCCAAGTAAATGCAACTATTGCCGTAATAAATCACATCATGCAAAAGCATAGACCTTTAGGCGTTACAATAATAGCCATTCTAACGATAATTGGAGGTATCATTCTCCTCTTAGGTGCTGTGTCCTTGATCGCGGTAGGGACTTTAATCTCAGTTGCTCCACATACAACTAATACAGCAGCTAATAATTCTCATGGTCTAACGCAATTCTTTGGTGTTATTTCAGCAGCTATAGGCAGTGTATTGTTGGTAATCGGTATAGGTTACCTTGCAATGTTTTACGGGTTACTAAAAGGAAAAGGGTGGGCATGGACTATAACATTAATACTGCTTTTCATAGGAATTGCAATTCAAATAATTTCAACTACCTCCAGTACTGTGTTTAATGCGTCTCCTATTAGCGGTAACAGCAATAACGTCAATACACTTATTTCAGGAATCATTGGTGGTATAGTAGGGATAGCAATCAATGTAGTAATAGTATATTATCTATACAGACCAAATGTTAAAGCGTATTTCGGTAAAGCGCATCCATCAGCAATAAAATAAGGGCCTTCTCTTTAGCTAAGGGATGCGTGACACTCTTCTAGTTTGTTTGCGTGAGGCTGCAAAGGCATTGATATAGTGTTCCCCCTAGAATGCGAGGTTTGTCGTAACTTATGTGAAAGACTATATCCCAAAATTATTGTTGGTGAGTCACTATGAAGGTGGTAGAGTGATAGACGAAGCATTTTGTAAGTAAGAATACTAAGCCGGTCAGTATTATTCTAAAATACATTTAGTGGGCTTCATTTTCTAAGCTTCTATTAATATTACACCGCATTTGATTTCATTTAGAAGATCATGTGACGTCGACCGACTGTTTAGATAAACATGTAAATAGAAAGGTGTGCCATTGACTCTATGTTCAAAGACTCAAAAGCATTTTCCAGTTTTTCGGTAGACGACATACAAAAAGCGAAGAAGTTCTACGGCCAGACACTAGGGCTGGAAGTTTCCGAATCGTACGGCGGAAGGCTATTAGAGATCCATATCGCTGGCGGGAGGTACATCTTGATATATCCTAAGGCTAATCATACTCCAGCAACGTTTACCATTCTTAATTTTCCTGTAGACAACCTAGAACATGCTATGGACGACCTTACCAAGCTTGGTGTGCGTTTCGAGATCTACAATGAAGGCGACCTCAAGACAGACGAAAAGGGTATTTCTCTTAGCGGCGATGGTCCGAAAGTCGCATGGTTTAAAGACCCAGCCGGCAATGTGTTGTCTGTGCTTGAAGGAGAATAAACGAAAGAACAGAGTTACTTACCTTCATTATCGATAGCAGTCCTTAACGACGTAATTAATTTATCAAACCTTCATCATGTTGATTCCATACATGTGCAAACTGCCCTACAAAGCTTCTAGTGGAATCCTCATCTGGACTACGCCATCACTTTGAATACTTCCTTTTCGTTGAATTACCGTATAAACTGTATCCAGATTTGCTGGGATTTGCCAAATGGCTGATGTCCTAATTAGATATATGTATGTAGATACTGGTCATTAGATCACAATTTGTTCTTTGATAGTATATCAGAAAAATTGTTTAATGAAATACCTGAATCATCATCTGCCAGATCTAAGGTATTCTTAAATATTGAACGATTTGAAATTGGACAAAGTTATGTTACCGCCAAAGTACAAAATCGATACGGCGACAAGGCTAATATTAACACACAAGGCGGCCGGCCTGGAATAGAACTACAAGAAAGTCTTTTTAAAGTCAAAAATCATGAGAAAGGAGATCGTCTGAATTATGCATATCTATTAACAAAACTGATACAAACCCATAAGATACTTGTAAGGAAATTGCCGGTTATTGGCATTAAAGATTGGTTATTAATTTATGATGATACATTACTGGAACTCGCAGTTAAGGACGCCTATGATGAATTGGAAATCGTTGTAATTTAATTTTCTGAATAGTTGTTTTCCTTTCAATTATTCAAAAAACAGATCAGATTGATGTTAGATATGATGATTCTGAAGTATCTTGTCGTGTCGGCCACTTGACTTATAGTCCGCATGTAGGCAATGTTAATCGGTCAAGGGCTACCTGTCCATTTTTTAAATCAGTCTTCAATGTCATTGATGTTCGTGATTAAATGCTCCTCCAGACATAAAATGTACGTGAAGATGATCCTTACTAAGGATGAGAAGAAATCTTGTCATCGGATCGATGTCTATTTTCTGTTATGCTGGCATTCAATAATATCTTTGCCTTATTCAAAGGTGAAGGAACTGGAGCTGTTCGTCAAAAATAACATATGCTTCATACTGTGGTAGTGCCTAGATTGGAGTTATACATTTATTGACTTAGACGCTTTTTTTCAACAGCCTTTATTATTCTATTACAATGAAAAGTACAAATAAAGAATTTAACTATGTGCTTATAGATATTTTAGAGATAAATAAAATGAGCATAAGAAAACAGAATTTTTTCCACAGGTACAGGAAGGTAATACTCTTCAACAAGAACTTAATTCTATCTGGAATTATTTCATTTCTCGCTGGAGCTCTTACCACGCAGATTTATGCAATATTTGATAATAATAATCTCTCTAATGCTCTGATTACATTACTAATAGGATACTGTGTTTATATTCCACTTTTCGCTTTTCTTTTTTATAGAGATAACAAGTCAAGGTATGTAGATCCATTAACAGGAAAGAAAAATTCCAAGAACATAAAAGAAGACACAAAGAAATTATTTGGAACTTTTTCAGTTTCTGAAATCATCTTCATAGTAACAAAGTTATATATTCATTATTCCCTTCTACAATCATCTGTTCAACCATATCAGGCTCTCACATTAGCAGAATTAACAGCTTGGGGAGTATTTCTTATTTCAATAAACACTGGTATCAAACTTGTAAAGCTGTTCAAATGATAGACTGAAGAGCATCTACATCAACCATACGTATTATAGAAATCGAATCGTCTCGATATAAATCGCTTTGCAAGAAACGCATTTGCTGTTGTTATTAGTATAATCTCATAGCGTTGATTAAATCATTATCTTGTCCTATATCAAATAATTCATTGGCAAGCTCACGAACTATCATCTGAATGATGACTATATTACTCCTGACAAGAAACATTAAGTTAAACGAAATTAATCTAATCTAATCAGCTCGTATATTATGATAAGAACTTGATTCCTTTTTATGTAAGATAAAATTGTTGCTGGTTAAAATTGGATGATCTTAATTTTGTCTTATATCGATAGTTTTCATTACGAATCAAGTCATTTGAAACTTGATATTGATTCTGAAGTACGGTAAGCTATCGAATTATTTTGAGGCAACTTTTTCCTTAATTCCTGGGTTCTGTTTCTGATGGTTACTTCTGTTACTCCTGCAGCTGTCGCAAGATCACTCTGAGTTCTATGTTCATTACTATCTCTATTATTCATGGACGATATGTAAAGCACCGATGCTGCCAGCCCCATGGGATCTTTTCCTGCAGCTAACTCATTCTCATTAATCTTATACATCAAATCGATTGCTTTTCGTTTTGTTATCTCGCTTAGATTAGCCTTATTTGCAACTCTTACGATGCACTTTATAGGATCCAGTACTGGGATTTTAAGCTCGAGTTTCGATACTATAAATCTGTAGCTTCGTGCAAGATCTTTACGTTTAATATTGCTAATTGCAGAAATATCTTTTAGTGTTCGAGGCATTCCAATTTCTCTGCACGCAATATATATACTCGCAGCTAATATTGCAGAAGTTGTCCTACCACGTACCACTCGTCTTTCCTGAGCTTTTCTATAGATATATGCCGTCTTCTCTATTATTGCATCTGAAAGCCCGAGTTTAGCTTTCAATATATCAAGTTCGGAGAAAGCCTGTCTAAGATTTCTAGCAGCAGGAGTATGAATCTGTGTCCTATAATCCCATATCTTTAGTCTCTCCATTGTAGAACGCACTGTTGGGTCTATTTTGCCTCCGCTAGCGTCTTTATCTGTTCTTCCTATGACTGTGAAAAGCCCCATATCGTGACGAGCTAGCGAACTCGGAGTACCAGTCCTAGCTTTATCATTAAACTCCTCAATATTGAAAGCACTCCATTCGTGGTTTTGATCTATGTTATTTATCTCTAGTATGGCACCGCACTTTTGACAAATAGTCTCTCCTGAAGAGGAGTCAATGACAAATAACTTTTGTTCCTTGCTACCACAAGATGGACATTTAAGAACACCTGTTACAGTTCTTTCTGTTTCACTATCAACGACATCGGGTACAGAAAGATTTACCGTAGCAATCATCTATTGTCTCCACGCATCGCAACTTCAATAATGGAAGTTACGATTATTATTTTCCTGTTCATGGTAGTTAAAGTCTGTTTTACCATTAAATTGATTTTTCCAGATTATACCCAAATTTAGTCCAAATCTTGACACGATAAATGACACTGTTTAATACACTACCACGACCGCAACTTGAATTTGATTTAAAAGAGGCTATATGATGAGTTGATTTGGGTATAATTTGGGTATTTTGTTAAATATTCGAGATGAAAAAATACTATTTGTTAGCTAGTATAAGATCATCAAAACAACTAAAGGATTTGGTATGTAGACGGCATTCCGATGGTGATAGTGAATCTCCGTATAGAGAGCACATGAGCACCATAACCATATTAACATAGCAACATTGAATTCAGCCTATTCTAATGCTAATACGACTCCTAAACCTTGGTGCGAACCTTGTCATGCGAAAGATAATTTACAGGTGATAGAGAAGACGATCACTAACTGGGCTGCTTGCCCTTATCTATGTTGAGACTATTCAAGGAGGCAAAATAATGAATAAAGTAACTTCCTTGAAGCTATTTGACAAGCATAAAACAAGAAATAGACTTTCGTGACCTACAGGTGGAAAGAACAAGTGCGTATGTAGAACGAAAGGAAAACGAAGGCAATCGCGACTACAAAATCAATAACACCCGATTTAGAGAAGAAAATAGACATATTAACTGCCGGTGCTCTACGATTCTTTAATTCCATTTTCAGACAGTCGGCTGTTCATCAAAATGCGTACGTTCATTAGCTGATTGGAACCTTCAGCCAGCTCCAGTTAACAAGAAAATGACTACTTCCCACTATTAGACAATTCAAATTAATGCATCACATTAGATAATTCCTTAAATGACTTGATGTTCTTGCTAAATGAAGTACTCTACGCGAGTAGTCATACAACTGTGATTGTCTTTCTCTTTCTGGATCAAAATAAGGTAGCGACATTAGCGGCCATATGCTACCTTATGCAAGGACCAAACGCTTAAAGTAAAAGTATGAACTACTACTAAATGCCAATATGGCTAAAATGCAGAAAAAGAGTCTCAATCCACGAGTCGAAACACATCCGTTTGATAAAGGTAAGGTCGAACTAGCAAATTTGAGTGACGTCACGATTGGTAAGGCAACTCTTGAACCAGGACGGAGTTGGGAAAAATGTGTCAAACCAGTAGTTAAAATCAATAGTCGTCAGCCTCCATATACTCAGTATATAATTTCCGGAAGAATCAGAGTGAGAATGGATGCCGGAGAAGAAGAGTTGGTTCTGGCGTTGTCGGTGTAGTGCCACATGGGTATAACGGACGGATAGTTGGAAATGAACCTCTTGTCTCAATTGACTTTACAGGAATGAAAGAATATGCTAAGAAGCAATGAATGTAACGTATTGGTAGACAAATGCAACGTGGTTATATTATTTTAATTACTGGCGCTGCCTTTCTAATTACAGGTATATCTGTTTCAGCGATATGGACTACTTCTTTAGTTGGCACAATAACGCATCAAAACACAATTCTAAATGTTGTCTCAATTAATCCTTTAGGAGCAGTAAATGCAATTACCCAAATAAGTGATATAAATCATCCTTTATCTTTAGTAATACATTTAGAATCAAATGGAAATCATCCCCTAAGAGAAACAGTCCGAGACCCTAATGGACAGATAATATCGGCTAATGAATTCTCAAATCAATTCTTGACTAGATTGAAAACAGACGTTGTAGGAAAATACATCCTCACTATCAATAATCTAGGAAATAACCCTGTTAGTGTTGGTATATTGTTTGGTAATCTTCCTTTCGTAGGTCAAAATAACCAATTTAATGTAAATTTATTTAGTGGCATAGTAGT
Source organism: Candidatus Nitrosopolaris rasttigaisensis (assembly GCA_933226995.1). GTDB lineage: Archaea > Thermoproteota > Nitrososphaeria > Nitrososphaerales > Nitrososphaeraceae > Nitrosopolaris > Nitrosopolaris rasttigaisensis. Next base: position 9,538 of record CAKOFP010000225.1, read on the forward strand.
AGGGGGAATCCTAATTATTTTTGGAATCATTGTTCTGATAACAGGGCTTATAGTAGTTATATTGGATAGACGAAGAGGCGTAAGAGCAAAACCGACAACAACCACATGAAACAATTTGTCTGGCAGTTATGATAACTGAGAAATTTTTTGTTTCGTCAACACAATAGCTAATATTTATTTTCTACAATGACTTCATTCCTAATGTTTTAGTATAGTATGTACATCCATATCTCGTTGATTAGCTCGTAATGTAAAGATATTCTGCAGCTTTGCTACTCATGCAAAAAGCCATATACGTTCGAGCTAAGCGTCTATCTAGGACGGAATTTATTTCAATTTATTTGACACCATTATCTAAGAAATTTCAACACAACTCCTCGAGTCGCTGTATATTCAAAATGATAATATTCATCATATGAGATTGGTAACGATTTGATTCCATTATCATTGCATATAGGACATGCCTTGTAAGGAAAGTCGTCCATGTTATCCATCGTATCAATAAAAGAGGCACACCAAAAATATGTCTGGCATATCAAGAAATATCTTCGCGAGATTGATTCATCTTTTTTTCTCCCTCTTTGATTGAGCTATCGCACCCTGTTCCATATTCTGACTTGTAGCCTTTGTCAGCTCTTCTGTTTGCAGTATCTCGATAGGGAGTACCTCAAAGATAGATGTCATATTGTATCTGTACATAAAAAGAATGAGGGGAATATAACTGACTTCAAACATGCAGGCTATACACACTATATGTCTTTTAGACATGTTCGTTCTGGTTGAAGCTAATGAATCTTATTTTCCGTGCTTAAGGCAAATAATAACTAACTTTGAATGCACCATATGACTACACATTCAACTTTCATCTCAGGCTTTATGGTATACTTTCATAATACAAATGGTATACGAGTAACCACTCTTATTAATCGCGGCGTCAATCTGTGGCGATAATACTACTATTGTAATTACAATCGCTACTTCGCGTATATGAGGACATCCTCACTAACGCACAGTCGTGTTATAGCTATTATTCACCGATGATTAATTATTCTTCGAATGCGACCTAGAAATAGTTTTTATTCATATTTTTATTCATATACATTACGTTCATAATCCATGAGAAAGATAAAGCTGTTTATTGCATCCAGCTTTGATGGATATATCGCTAGGGAAGATGGAAGCGTAGATTGGTTGTTTACTGATAATGATTATGGTTATTTGGAATTCTACGACTCAATAGATATCGTGCTGATGGGCAGAAAGACTTACGATAAAGCTTTGGATTTCGAAGAGTATCCCTTCAAGGGCAAAAAGAATTACGTATTCAGCCATAATGCCAGCGTCAAGACTAAAGATAAAGATGTAGAATTCAGCTCTGACATAGTAGGGTTTGTAAGACATCTAATTAGATTGAAAGGCAGGGATATTTGGCTCGTAGGTGGATCCGATATCATTTCCATATTTTTGAATGCCAGCCTAGTAGACGGAATTATTTTATCTATTCATCCAATAGTCCTTACAGAAGGCATTCCACTTTTCAAAAACGCTCAAAGGCAGTTGAATCTAAAATTGTTAAAATGCAATTCTTATGAGAGTGGATTGATACAGTCACACTATGAGGTCGAGAAACAGGATTGAGTCTCGAATAAACAATGCTGAACATTATTCCATGATTTATGGCATTTATGGCATGAAATGATAATAAATTAGCAATTGAAAACATTTGATCATATCTTTCTTTTCGATCGACAGCGACATGCTCTCAGTTAAAGCCAGAAGAGTCACGAAATATCACCATATGAAAGAGTAGAAAAACTTCAGGACAGAAAGGTCGTCACTTTTAATATTATGAACCCTTATCACCAACTTCATACCAAGTTAAGAGTGTCCATTATGAACTTCATAATAAATATGAACAGAATGCTATAAAGAGTAC
>CAKOFP010000226.1 GCA_933226995.1 Candidatus Nitrosopolaris rasttigaisensis
CTATAAATCGTTATAACATCAATCTAAACCTCACTTACTAAAAATCTCTTAATCCAAAGAACCAATACGGTTACTTGATGGTAATCCATAAATAACAGAAAAAAATATATATATGAGATGTGTAATTCTGGCGTTTTTACGGTGAAGAAATTTTACGGTGAAGAAATTTGGTAAGGGATATTTCAGTATTTAGCGACCGATGTCCACGTTGTGGAAAGGGTCCGATGGTTACCGACAACTCTAGTGGAGAGATGTTTTGCGGCAACTGTGGGTTTGTAGTTACCGAGAGGATTGAGGAGATGGGCCCCGAATGGCGCGCCTTCTCGAAGGAAGAACACGAAGACAGGAGCCGCGCAGGAATTCCGACATCGCTTGCCATGCATGATATGGGTCTTGCGACCATAATAGGTCCAGTAGACAAAGATGCATCGGGAAAGCCATTGTCAGCATCCATGAAGAGTACTATTGAAAGATTAAGAACGTGGGATAGCAGGAGTCAGGTGCATGAACCTGTCGACCGCAATTTTAGGCAGGCATTTAGTGAGTTGGACAGATTAAAGGACAAACTTGCTGTTGGTGATGCCGTGATTGAAAAGGCCGCGTATGTCTATAGGAAAGCGCTTGAGAAGGGACTTGTAAGAGGACGCTCAATCTCTGCATTAGTGGCCGCCGCACTTTATGCTGCGTGCCGTGACACTGAAACGCCTAGGACTTTAAAAGATATCGCTAATGCTAGTAATATCAAGAAAAAAGATGTTGCCCGTTGTTATAGGTTACTTATTAGAGAACTAGACCTGAAGATGCCTGTAGTCGATCCGGTGAAGTGTGTCGCACGGATTGCTAGTAAAGCCGGTTTGTCTGAAAAGACAAAACGTAAAGCTCTAGATATTCTAAAGAGAGCCGAAGAAGGTAAGATTTCGGCAGGCAAAGATCCAATGGGTCTAGCAGCGGCCGCCCTGTACGTAGCGTGTGTGATGAACGGTGAGAACAAGACACAGAAGGACGTGGCCGAAGCAGCGGGCGTAACAGAAGTAACTATCAGAAATCGGTATAAAGGCTTAAAACTGCACCTTAAACTCTAAGCATCATCTTAGCATTTCGTTCCATTTTTACTCAACCAATCTAACTAATTGCCCAATTATCGCCTATAAGTCCAAGCAGGCTAGGTTCGATAATCTGCCATAACTTGGTTAGTCCTTCCTTGGGTTAGGAAGTTGCTTTGGGGCTCGCCTATTGCACTTCTATGGCAGCGTCGTTAAAGCCAAGCTTTACTAAGTACCCCTTTACATCATCCCTATGATCACCTTGGAGCATAATGAAACCGTCTTTAGCGGTCCCTCCACAAGCAAATCTGCTCTTTAGCTCTTTAATGATGCGTTGAATATCACTCAATTTTGGATCAATCCCTTCGATCATCGTGGTCGTCTTAGAAAATCGCCTCGTCTCTAGGCGAACTACAACTCGGGTGTCTTCCTTATCCAGTTCACCACAAGCACACAGATCATCCGGCAAGCCACATTTCTTGCATATAACCGCCATCTTTTAGTAAACTATCTTCCCAACTGTTCTTATTAAGCCTTGCCCGCTCTCGTTTTAGCTTGAAACTAGCGTGAATAAGATTGGCTGTGTGACGTTAAGAGAGTCAATTAGATAAAGAATGCCTATAGCAAAAAAGATATTGCGCTATTGTGTATTGTATGCCAACATCAATGGTCGTTCGACCTAACAACAAGCAGAATTCAGACAAGTTAAAAGACGCAGCATCTTTGCTTTTGAAAGGGGGCACACTTATTAACGATCCTTGTCCCTCGTGCACCGGTGTCCAAGTCAGGTTCCAGAATGAGAATATATGCATAAATGGCTGCAATCCGCAGGATATTGTCGGACAGTCCACTCTAACAAAATCGGCTGATAATAAAGGAAACTTGAATAGAAATACGAACAGAAGCCTCGCAAATTCGATAATTCAAGAAAAAATAATGCTTCTAATCCAACAACTCAGGGATGAGAATGATATCTCGGTGCAGAAGTTAAGTGCGGATCTTATTGAAATCTATCTAAGGATTCTGGAGAAGACTGCAGCTCTTGAAGACTCAAGATACCAAGGTTAATTAATTTACTATATTAAGAAGACTAACGACAAAACGCTTAAACGTGAAACCTCCGCGATTGGGCTGAAGACACTTATAATGGACGTACTGACAAAAATACTTTACATGCTAACCAATTAACTTAAACGGAATGTATTTAAAGCCGACTATCGACACTCTGGGCTACATGAGCAAGAAAAAGAACGCTCCTCTGCCAGCTTCAAGTGCAGGGTTGTTGAGGTTCTTTGAAGATGAGACCAAAGGAGTTAAGATAAAGCCTGAGATCGTTCTCGGTGTCACAGGCGGCCTCATCGGCATATCTATCTTGATAAGGATTTTGTTTCCGGTTGGCTGACGTATGCGTACGTCAGATTCGAACAGCGTATCTATTATCCATAAAAGATGGTCTTTTACTAGATTAAATCCCTCATCGTACAAGATATCATATCTCATCTCACTGCTTGGAACAGCTGTTGTAATTGTTTTGTCTTGTACCAATATATTTAAGACAGACATATCAATGCTAGCGCTCCATCTCCCTCTCGGTCTAGCCGCAATGACGGGTTCAGTCCTTCTGGATTTTTATGCTCTGCGGGGAAGGTCCCTCAACAAAATCACAAAGGTTTTTCATGTCTCGGCGTTCGCGTCTCTGCTCTGGGCCCTAACCATAATTTTCGGAATAGTTTTTCACACATTACTTTCAAAGACGACAAGTCCCACTAGTTATGTAGTTGAGGGAATGCTATTAGCAATTGGTATGCGGATGGGGATTTTCGCGTCTGTATTCGGTGCGGGCATCCCTAAATCTATACTTTCTGCATTTATTCAACCCGTCCTTCTATTGTTGGCCTTTGTGCCTTTGGGTTTCTATCACTCTTTCCTGTCTACGACCCCAGGATTTGCTTATGGTTCAATTTTCATAATCCTGGCTCTGGCATGGACTCGGTTGGCTGATAAGGCCGGAAGCCCCTCTGTCAACAGCACATTTAATGTCTTACAAGCATTTCTGGCTGCCTGGACAGAAAATAGCTCGGACAGAATGGAAGAGATTGCTGAAGCTCGATCACATAAGGAAAAGGTGATTACATATATTGCGAAGTTCAAATCGCCAAGTGCTCATGTATCTATTATTCTTCCAGACTTGCATCCCGGTCCGTTCAAGCCTATTGGGGGTAGTAACTTGCCGTATCTTCTATATTCAGAATACTCGAGAAATGCCTTGATTCTCCACGGTGTGTCTAATCATTCACGAAATATCCCCTCCAAGTCAGAAGTCAATAACTATATTCGAACCCTTTCTCACGCAACGGTTTCAGAAAGATGCGAAACAGGCACTATCCCATTCCAGACTAAGGTTGGAAGAGGCACAGCAACCGGAATTATTTTTGGCGACACCGCCATAGTTATTCTCTCTATGGCACCTGTGGGAATGGAAGATGTGCCTGAAAGCATACGACTAGCCTTAGAGGGATATTCTTCCCATCTCGGCCTGAGGCATATTCTTGTAGTTGACAGTCATAACGCAATGGGAGAAGAGCTAAAAAAATCAGATTGTGAGAGTCTATTGTCCGCGGGAGAAATCTGCTTGAAAGAAATGATTAATGCTCCCAGATACGGATTCAAAGTAGGATATGCCAACTTGGATGATATTTCATGCAATACGACGGGGCTAACGGAAGAACTAGGACAATCAGGACTCGCAACTATTGTCTTTGAGGTCGCTGGCAATCAATATGTCATTGGATGGGCTGATTCGAATAACATGGATAATAGTCTACGAGATAATATCATTACCAAATTGTCTCGGAATGGAATTCAAACACTCGAGCTCTGTACTTCAGATACACATTCTACTTCTGGAAAGAGAACACAGCAAGGATACTACGCCCTCGGCAAAACAAGCAACCATGATGATATTGCAGAAATTTATGTTCAGCTGTCAAAAAAGTCTATTCAGAAAGCCGCCTCGGCTAGCTTTGAGTTGTTATCATCGATATCGATGATCAAGGTAATGGGTAATCGACAATTCGATGATTACGCATTTGCACTTAACAAATCCATGAAGGTAACCAAAATTTTCCTTGCTATTACTTCTGCCGTGTTTTTTGCATCGTTAATTTTGTCCTAATCCTCTTTTTGGGTGTAATGGATGGGGAGAGATTTGAACTCTCGGTCACCTGTGTGTGAGACAGGTATCATAACCAGGCTAGACCACCCATCCAACTACTTCTGGAATCAACGCCCCTCTCGAATCAACCATGAAACAATATGTAGGTATTAATATCTTAAGACCGTGTTCGCACTCGATTAATACGTTTTTAAGAAAACGCTAAGATCTATGTTCCTTCGCTGAATCCCTCCAAGTATAGCCTTTGATTGTCTGTCAGGGCGTCAATGGAGATTCCCATAGATTCCAACTTGGCAAGCGCAATTTGTTTGTCTTGCGACCTGTCTATGCTGTATACTAGTGGTTTCAATGAACCTTTAGATTCCGCAAGTTTTATTACCGATAAAAATTGATTAGCGAAACTCATATCCATAACTTCCGAGGGATGGCCTTCGGCAGCTGCCAAGTTTACCAATCGGCCCTCACCAATCAAATAGATTCTGCTACCGCTCTTCAAATTATATTGCACTGTATGCTCGTTAATTTGTCTAGGGCTCGTGGATTGTGCCACTATAGATGGAATGGAGATTTCTACGTTGAAGTGACCTGCGTTAGCGAGGATTGCGCCATCTTTCATCATTGAAATATCGCCTCCGTCAATCACATCCTTGCAACCCGTGGTTGTTATGAAGACATCTCCTATCTCTGAAGCACTGATCATTTGCGCAACAGAGAAACCATCCAACTTTGCCTTTAATGCCGCTATCGGATCTACTTCTGTCACAATTACGTTAGCTCCCATTCCCGCCGCTCGTTTTGCTATTCCTTTGCCTACGTGCCCATATCCTGCAACTACAACGTTCTTTCCTGCGAACAGGATATTCGTCGCACGGATAATTCCATCTAGTGCTGATTGACCAGTGCCGTATACGTTGTCAAAATCGTGTTTAGTCTCGGCGTCATTGACTGCTATGATGGGATACTTCAGCTTACCTGCATTTTGTAACGCGCGTAGTCTAACCACACCTGTGGTTGTTTCTTCTGTACCGCCGTAGATAACGGACTTGGATCCGTTCATATTTTTGTGCATCTCGACAGTCAGGTCCGCGCCATCATCGATTGTGATATTTGGCCGATTACCAATTACCGAATCGATATCGTCATAGTACTCCTTTGTGGAGATTCCCCGTCTTGCAAACACCGAAATGTTTTCATCAATAGCAAGAGAAGCAGCCACATCGTCTTGAGTGCTGAGTGGATTACATCCGCACCAAGAGAGCTCCGCACCAACTGACTGGAGTACTCTTACTAGTACGCCTGTCTCTTTTGTTACGTGTAAACAGCCTGCGATCTTCGTGCCTTTAAGCGGTTTTTCGCTCTCGTATTTATGTTTTAACGCGACAAGTACAGGCATGTGAACCTCAGCCCAATCTATTCTCTTCTTTCCCTCATTTGCCAGAGAGGTATCCTTAACATGATAATGCATATGCTCCAAACAAGCGGCCCTATACTTTAAGGATACTGAATACTCGGGCGTACCTGCGATAATGAATGTAGAAGTTATCAGGGAATGGGCATTTAAGGGCTATAGTACTAGTAATACTTGTTGGAATGATTCATTTACGCCATAATCATTCCAAATCGACTATCTGATATTTTGTCGTGTCGGATAATTCGAAGTATGAATAACGGCAACTCTTACTATGTCACTTGTCACCAAAGAAGCGATCTAAAAGTGGGCTCCGCCTATGAGAATTTCTTTGACTTGATCATCGGTAATCGGTTCAAAATTTTCGTAGAATTGTCCAACAGAGCTAAGTGCTTCAGGGCTAAGGATCACATCTACAGCATCAGCCTCTTGCCGCAGTATGTCCACAGTTTGCGGAGGGGCCACAGGGACAGCAATTATCAAATAATTCGGACTATGTTTTCTTATCCAACGTGCAGCCGCAATAATCGTAGCGCCTGTCGCTATGCCATCATCCGTTAGGATTACAATTCTATCTCTGAGTCTGTACTCCCGGTTCTTTGGATAGAGTGTGCTGCGATGTTTTATTACCGCTAGCTGCTTTGCTTTCTCGCGTTCCAGATAGTCTTCCGATAATTTCAGCGCTTTGACGAGATACTCGTTCATGTACGTTGTGCCATCCTCCATAATAGCTCCGATCGCGAGTTCTGAGTTTTCTGGAGCTCCAAGTTTTCTGCCCATTGCGATGTCAAAATTAGTAGAAAGTTTTCTAGCTACTATATCCGCTATGACTACTCCTCCGCGAGGAATACCCAGCACTATTGATTGGCTTCGATCTCGAGAATTAACTGAAGGACTCGTACTCAATCTTTCGGCCAGTATGTTGCCGGCCTGCACTCGGTCTCTGAATTTCAACTGATCTACATTAGATTCCTTCTTTTTTAAAACTTTCATCGTAAAGTATAAGACAAACAAAAATAGTCGAATAATGTGCGTAAGTTTCAGATCGCTGTGGTCGGATACAATAAAGACAGATGTACCGAGCAGGCGAAAAATATTGCATATGAGGTAGGAAAAGAAGTTGCTCGTGCAGGTGCAGTTTTGGTTTGCGGTGGACTGGGAGGAGTTATGGAATCCGCATGCAAGGGAGCGAGAGAAAATAATGGACTTACGATTGGTATAATACCACAAGAGGAATTTTCTTTCGCGAATGGATTCTGCGATGTCGTCATCTGTACAGGAATTGGGTTCGCCAGAGATTTCATCATAGCTAGTTCTGCGGATGGAATTATCGCTGTCGGTGGCGGCGTCGGGACTTTGATAGAGATGGCCGTGGGATATATGAAAAAGAAGGCTATTGTTGTAATAGCGGGCAGTGGCGGTGTAGCAGAGACGTATGCCGGAAAATATTTAGATGAGCGGAAGCGCGTTCCTATTCTAGTAGCTAAGGACGCGCGCTCCGCGGTGCAGATTTTTTCCGATAACAAATGAAGTTTATTTGCTCTTGTAGCTCTGTAAATACACATCAGGCTCATAACGCGAACCAAACTTTGCAGCCATCTCTCGCAGCTTCTCCACAACATTTCCTATACCAAACGTCTCCACTGTGCTAAATAGATCTGTTTTCAGTCCCATGCCAAGTTTGAGCGCCTTGTCGAGGTCTTCTTTTGAACATACATTATTTGAAATTAGCCATGCTGCATTGTTAGCTGAAACAGCTACCAGACTTATTGGATTATACTTTGGGGCCTCTTCAGATGTTAACTTGACGCGTTCGTAAGAACTGCCACTGTATTCATAAAAACCCTTGCCTGTTTTCTGCCCAAGATTTTGGGCATCAACCAATTCTTTTATTTTCGGATGTGGGTTTACTATTCTGGTGTCTCTAGAATACATCTCTGATGTGGCCTTGAATATCACATCAAGCCCCGTATAATCTGCGAGCTCAAAAATACCCATAGGGAAACCCATCTTGTACTTTACTGCTGAATCCATTTGAGTCATCGAGACTCCGTCCCTTTCTAAACAGTATGCAGCTTCATGTACCAACGGTATAAAAATTCGATTTACAATAAAACCAGCTACATCTTTGCGGCACAATACAGGTTCCTTGCCGATTCGCATTACGAAATCCATAGCCGTGTCTACGGTATGCTGATTCGTGTTTCGTCCTGGAATGATCTCCACAAGTCGCATCAATTGCGGTGGATTAAAAAAGTGCAAGCCTACGAACCTTTCAGGTCGTCCTGTTAGTGCCGCCATTTCAGTTATCGGCAATGTGCTCGTATTAGAGGCATAGAGTGTTTTTTCTTCCGCAAACTTATCCACATCGGTATAGACTTTCTTTTTAAGACCAAGATCTTCGGGTACTGCTTCTATGAGTAGATCAGTATCTCTCAACGACAGTTCTAAGTCTACTTCAGGGGTGATTCTATAGAATATCCGATCCGCTTCTATTTGGGTGATCTTTTGTTTTTGTACGAGTTTGCTCAGAGACCATTTTACCTTCTCCAATGCTTTATCCAACAAAGAGGATTCTATATCCCGCAAAGTAACATTGTAACCCGCCATTGCACAAACTTGTGCGATCCCGTGACCCATAATTCCCGAACCGAGGACGGTTATTTTTTTTATCAAGGGCATATTAAAATATCAACAGTTTTTGGTAGATTTTTAATTTTTCTATAAAAAGGCACAGCTTATTTAAAGGACCATTTCATGATATATTGATATTTGGACGTAGACCTTTTCACCGCAGATTTAGATGGCCTTTCGACAAAAATGACATCTGGGGAACGAGATGAACTGGTACAGCGACTGAATTTCGTAAAATACAGGTTGATCGAATTATACAAGAAAAACTTGGTAAAGATAAACCATTCTGTAATGGAGCTTGTCTGTGCCAGACACCTTATTCGCTACGGTTATGCCGTCGATGTTGAAAAACAACTTACAGACATCCTCGTATGTGATCTACATGGCAGTAAAGGAAACGGAGACACAGTCGTGGAAATTGAAACTGGATTTGTTCCTCCAGATCACGCTTTAGACCCGCTGTCGTACTACTACGCAAGAGTAGCAAGCAAGATAGCAAGATATAGCAGATTCGCAAATCAGTTTGTTCTTGCAACCACACCCGTTAGTATTCTTCCTATACCGGAGATGTACAGGCGAGCACCACGCGATAGAAGAATCGAGGAAATAACCAAGCTTAAACGAGTCTGCGATAAATACTACCGCAACCCCCCAATAACCGAAGAAGAAATTGTAAATGGCAGAATACATATGATCTATATAATAGACATAGATCAGGGAAATGTGATCGAAATGGATGTGGAATCATATTTTGAATCGGTGCGCCTAATGACGCCAATATCAAGTATAATTTACGGATGCCGATAGAAAGTTAATTCATAGATGTCAGCTTGAGCATGTTAAACGGACCGAGTAAATAGAGACTACGACTTTGTGAACTTGTTTTAGCACATATTAAATCACCGGAGAGCGAAGGCGTATCATGCGAGCGCAAGTGCTAATGTACAAGCAGGATGATCCTGCTAAATGCACTGCTGCGAAATTAGTTAGGTTCGGTCTGGCTGAATCTGTTAGATTTATCCGACCAAATACATTACTATTAGATCCTTTTTGCAAAATCGTTCTATCAGCTCAGGACAGAAGTCTCTTCAAATCAGTTTGCGCAGTCGACTGCTCTTGGGAAAGGGCCATAGATACATTACTGAAAGGAAAAGCCTTAAAGAACGGTGTCCACCGACGCTTGCCTGCTTTGTTGGCAGGAAATCCCACCAATTATAGCAAATTATCGAAGTTATCTACGGCTGAAGCATTGGCGGCATCATTTTTCATCTTAGGGTGGAGATACATGTCAGAAAACATATTGGACAAATTTAAATGGGGGCATACTTTTTTCGAATTAAACTCGGAGATTTTAAGCGATTATACCAACGCGGTCAACACCACAGAAATTGTTGAACTCGAGAAAGGATATTTTGCTCATCTAACTTAATATACTTAGAATGATTAGGCAGACACGTGAGCTAGCGCGCGGGTTACTCGAAAGAGAGGAAACTCCTCCCTCATTGCAGGCGCTCGAATTAGCGATAATTAGCTGGAGACAGCTGGCAACGGGACAGAAAAGATATCCAGCTATGGGGTACTGATGATGGTGAATAGCCTGAGGCTCATAGCTATGGAATGAAAATGCCGACCCGAGCGGAGCAAGGCCAAACAGAGCATAAGGATCCTGCATCTGCTCGGGTTGGCCGCTCAGCGGAATCCCGCATAAAACAGAAGGAGGGTTACTACTAGCACACAAAATCATACAACATGGTGTGGTTCAATACGCAGGAGTCAGCAGCGCCTTAATTTTTATCTGGTGCGTTTCGTTTTTTTTCGCTAATGACACAGATGAAAACTACATTCAATCAACTGGAAAACAGCTCTGTCATAATATAAGTCGCTATAGGTGAATGGGGACATAAAGAGGCGTTTGAGTAAATTTTGCTTGCTGCAGCAGAATTAAATTGGTCTAAGCCGAGTTTTGTAATTCGCGGATGTAATCAATTGCCAGTCTCATTATTGATCCACAGAAACGCATGATCCGGATCTGATTGCCACAAGCGGTAAAAATATCTCGATATTGTTCTGGATGAAGCCGCCGATCGACGATTGATCATTTATGGTGGAATATTCTGCGAGGATCTATTATTGAGAGTAGAATTGGCATATTAGAACAAACTCTTGCTTAATTTAAATATTATTTTAGATTTCAAGTATCACATACGGGGCACTTGGTATTGGGTAGATCTCGGTTC
>CAKOFP010000227.1 GCA_933226995.1 Candidatus Nitrosopolaris rasttigaisensis
CGATGGAAGTATCATAAGAAACAACGATATACACCATGTGTACTTTGGACTATACACTTTTGGCGTAGGTCATATGATTATTGAGAACAATATTATCCGTAATAGTGGACACTATGGTCTTGACCCACATACAGGAACACACGATATGATAATTAGAAATAATAAAGTATACGATAACAACGGAAGTGGTATAATTTGTTCATTGAATTGTTACAATATATTAATCGAGAATAATAAAGTTCATGATAATACAGGTGATGGAATAGACTTTAGTAGAAATATGTATAATTCTATTGCAAGGAATAATATTATCTATAGCGAGCCTGCAGGAGTCTTTGTTTCACGATCACATAGCAACCAGATATACAATAACACAGTTTCAACTAGTGGAAATGGAATTTACATAAATTCTGGCACAAATAATAAAATGTATGATAATACAATTATGAATTCTAAATCCCATGCAATACTTATCAATAACGGTTCAAATGGCAACACATTCTATTCGAATAAGATAGTTAGTGCCACCAAAGAGGGACTAGAGATTGGTCAAGACTCGACATCATCTAATAATGTCTTCTCGAATAATCAAGTAATTAATTCAGCATCAGCATCATCTAATCACACGATTACCAGTGCAATACAAAAAAAGAACAACTCTGAGATTGACGGCAACGGCCATTAGGTCCATGGTAGTAATAGTAAGTAGTAGTAGTTATGCTTACCTTTATGAAATGATTCTATCAGCAGCAGTTTAGATCCTAGATTATTTTTTGTAGAAAGTAGTATTTTCATATTGGTGTGAAAAATGAAATACCGGATGTCTATCCGCATTTGACTATGATTCAAAATCAAAGATATCACACGGGATGCACTGACGCATGCATGCATGCAATGGATGTTTTGGGGCTTGTGATGAAAGGTTACTTCATCAAAATCCCAAAACCCCGATTAGCAATGAGCTGAGTTTTTCTTTTGGTGGTCAATTATGTTATGTAGGACAACTTTGTTAAACGCTTGGGATATTCCTCTAACACCGAAGCTCTTCATTCAACCACTACTTTCGGTGTGTCGTACTTCACTCCAACTTTTATTATACAGCATCCAGTCTGTTCCATGGTATCGGCACTTATCTTGCCCCCCAGGTCCAATCTAAATATTGTCAGCAAGGATAAGCCAAGAAACTAGTACCACTACAGGAAATTACTAAGTCTGCTTTGAAGTAAATTTTACTGAATCTGTCGCAGTCATGATGTTACTAGATTTGATATTATTTATCAAAATGGTAATACTACCACTATAGCTATTATTGAATGAAATTGACTCAGTTGCTCTTCTGGCAGTTACAGGCTGATTTGTCTTGTTCCACAGAACTTTACCACTTTAGGAGTAAATTGTCATATCAAAACTATCCATCTAAAAAATTATTGTAAATCCGCCTTAAGGTTATTTTCTGAAATTCCTTTGCGAATTTATTGCTTGTGCGAATATATTCACTGTATGCTCTTGGAGTTTCATAGCGTCCAATATTTCAGCTTGTAGTCGTATTCTTATTATTGATCCTTCCATATCTAATCTAGTGTAACCACCTTGGTCGGACGACTACAGCCTATTGGGATTCTGGGGATGATTTTTGCTATAGCAGGAGGTATTGTATGGTTCTTGCAGCAGAGACTTTTAGCACTCATACTATGGGGTGTTGCCATAATAATAATACTAAAATTGAATAGACAGAAAAAAAGATTATCTAAATCAAAAAATAAATATCGATGACTTGTTCCAGCTAAAAAAACGAAAAAAGATTGCACTACCGCTTTTGCACAATACTTAATAACCCATTGAATTTTGTAGTTGCCACGATTATTCCAACGATCGCGATGGCAAGTATCGTTGCCGAAATAACTGTTCCGAATTCTGACACCGCATGAGTACCCGCTATTTCGATCTGTAAAGAACCCTTTTCAAAATCAATTGCTAAAGTTCTTAATTGGGTATTGTTCTTTAGTTAGGTAGCTGGGACATATTGAGATCCTCCATGACTACATAACTTTCGTCATGGCTAGTCCCCTGTCTTTTAGAGTCAATAATATTCCTAGGAAATTCTATTGTTAGTGTTCCATGGGAAGGTTAGGATATACTTAGCAGAAGCGTAGAGCTGTCTTTCTCCAAAGAAACACCACTGAGCTTATTACCACCACCAATTATGCGGTAATTAAGAGGATGCATTTTACTACCGCTATTTAGGTTAGTAGTGGGATTGCTTAGAGCCGTTGTCTTTGATGCAGTTGTAACGTTAGCTGAAGATTTTGCCGATGTTGCATTTGTAGAAGTTTTAGCTGCAGTAACGTTGGCTGGAGCTTTGGTAGCATTCGCTGGGTTTATTGTAGTTGGAGTGCTGGTTGTTACTTGTGGAGTAATTGCTGGACCCAACTGAGTGCCTGCAATTTCTATTTGTTCGGTACCATTGTCAAAACTAATGGACAATACCCTGACCTGTGCGTCGGTTTTTAGTTGGTCTGATGCGGAACCAAATTGACCATCTTGAAACACCACAAAGTTAGCGTCCTGGTTCCCTTGTTTTTTAGAGTCTATTACATTCCGTGGAAGTTCAAAACTCAAGTTTCCATTTGATGTAGACGAGACGGTGACAGAAGCGTGGTGTTGTCCTTCTCTGTAGAGATACTTGCCTCCAATGATTTGATACTTGAGTGGGTATACTAGATTACCCAACTTCAAACCAAGTACTGTTGCTGGGTGTTGTTGCCGTAGCAGCAGATGTGACTTTACTCGCAGCCGTTTGATTATTTACCATACTAGCTCCACGGAGGTTTTGAAATGAAGGTAGCGGGGTAAGGCATATTTAGATCCCATGCGTATTTTGGAGAGAGATACTCAGTAAGTTTGTTGCTTGTCGATACTAGCATCGTCATGATGAAAAACATTTTTCACGTATTTTGAGAGCGCTACGTATTGAATGACCAAAGACAACAGAACGACACCGAATGTTAGAGTCTGCAATATACTTTTAAAATTGCTTGGTGGAAGTGATGCGACTAGAGCAACAGATATTGCGCCCCGCATTCCACCAAGCAGTATAACATGTCTCCACGTCATTGGAATAATTTCACCTATGAACCTATTCGTTGCGGCAAGCATAGGATAGATAGCTGCTGCTCTAGCTGCTAACACCGCAAGAAATGAAAGGACAATTATGGGGAGGTGTTCACCTACATCAACAATATTCATGCTAATTCCTAGGTAAAGGAACGCTGCAGAACTTGCAAAAAATGCAGTCATTTCCCAAAAAGTGAAGGCAAAGGCTCTAACGTTCTTACTCATGGTAACCTCTTTTTTCACCGTCACATTGCCAAAGTATAGTCCGGCGACTGCTACAGCCATTAAACCTGATACACCTAAAGAGTTTGCGAGAACAACCGAACCAAATACGGTAACAATAGTTAGTGAAGTCTCTGAGAAAGGATCGTTCATTAATGGATGGAGTCTGTGCGTTGCCGCAGCGATTGCTAAGCCAATACCTGCACCACCAAAAAATACTATTATAAAATGTATAGCTCCACTAGCAATGGCTAAATTAATCGAGCCGTTGGGGGCAGTAATCGCGATATTCCCTAGCACAGAAGAAGAAAAAGATGGAGTAGCAGAACCAAGAATTGCGCTACCGGAACTGGCAAAAGCTATTGCAATGATAGAGGAAAAAACAATAGCTCCAGTAGCGTCATTGAAGGCAGCCTCAGATTCCATTAACGTAGAGAGTATCTTTGGGACCCTTACTCTTTTGAATATCTCAATTACGATTGCCGCATCGGTAGGAGCAATCAATGCTGCAAAGGCAAAGGCGACAAGAGGCGGTAGACCTGCTATATACGTCATAATAAATCCACCGGCTAATGTAGCAAGAACCACACCCACAGTAGCGAGTAATAATGCAGATATCCTGACAACCTTGAATTTTTTGTAGTCCACATTCATCATTGCTTCAAAAATTAAAGGTGGTATTACGAAATCGATTAATAGATTCGGATCGATTCTGAAGTGTTGAATGTTTACAATCTCGAATCCAGCAAAGCTAAGAAACGAAATGATGATTCCAAAACCCACGAGGACGATCGTATGAGGCACTTTTGTTCTAGAAGAAAATAGGGTAGCAGCAAATATCATGGTCAAGAATATTGGGATTACATACTCAGAAGTAAGTGATATTTCGCCGTTTCCTCCAACGGCGGAGGAAGCGGTCGCAAGAGCAGTTGTCATAGTTTCTATCATGATAGAATTTTGTTCTAATACTAATTCTAAAAGTAGATAATAATAATATATCTTGGCAAGACCTTGTTTTGTATTGAAGCGGGCGAACACGGAATCAATCAGGTTCCGTTATTCGGCTATTGATCCTGTTATTCTCCTCTCCTTATTGAATTAACTAAAGTAAGAATCGTCAAGTCCAAGAGAGCACACGCGCGCTAAGATCTCGTCAAGCACAACAACAACCCAGCCTTTGAGGTACCTACTGAATAGAATTTATTTCCTGTTCATTCTACTGCAAAAAACTCGTTAAACTATCTGATACAATATAATCTTACACTGTTTTTATAATATCACACCTAGGTAGTATCACTGCATATGATCACAATAAAGTTTGTATCACACTTTTTCATGCTACCGCTTTTTTCTTTTGGTACCATCATTCTACTTCTTTCGACTATGTTCGCACATACAATCCCGACGACAGCATATGCACAATTATTGCCAAAAGCGGAAACAAGTAATAGTGGCAATACAGCAAAAACATTACAATCATCATCTCTACCATCTTCGGTTCAG
>CAKOFP010000228.1 GCA_933226995.1 Candidatus Nitrosopolaris rasttigaisensis
ACTAGAGACTATATAATTAAATATATTGAATTCTTCAGAACGAGTCCGCGCACGTGGACATAAAGCATCAAGGGAAATAACTCCTGAACAAGCAGCGGACAAGGTGAAGGACGTAGCAAAGACTATTCGTGAGGTATCTTCTACGGCAAGAGACACAGTAAAAAAATTCCGTGAGAGTGGAGCTATTACAGAACTCGCAGAGGCAGTACATGAAGCTGCTGCTGCAACAAGAGATACAGCAAAAGAAATTAGTGATACAGCTAAAGAGGTCAGAGATAGCCATCTTGCAGCAAACACAGCCAGTGCCGTTGAAGAAACAGCAAAGGCTGCAGGTGAAACATTACGTGTAGTAGAAGAGACAGCCAGACAAATTCCCAAGGTAGCACCCAAGACAAGCAAAACCGTAACGACAGGAGCAGCAAAGGCACGGAAAACAACGAAAGCTACTTCGGACAAAACAGAAAAGACAATCAAAAAAGAAGCTGCAAAGGCACGCATTAAAGCCACTAACCTTAAGAGAAAAGCAACGACGCATCTGGCTAGGCAAAAACGGTCAAACCATCAAGCGGGGAAAAAGTCAGCTAGAAAGAGAAGCTAGTAGTATTATTTTGTTAATCCTCCTCTATTCCCTTTTTTCAACTGGTATTATTTAGTATTAGTCCAGCGTTGTCATTTAATGCAGATCGCATCAAATTACAATAGTTAATTAATTACAACAGTACATATAATTATAGAGCTTATAGGACTGCCACTAAATTTTTACCAATTATATTGCTATCTCAACGGCCTTGACAATTATTTTTGCTGCAATAAACTTTATGGCAGGTAATTTAGTTTGAGGAGTATTCCTATCTATGTTAGCGATATTTGGAAAGAATCATGAAAGAATCAAAAAAACGAACGAACGCTTGGCTGATATGATGAGATGAAGATGAAATAACCAAACGCCGCTAAGACTCACTAAAAATTTTTACATTCTCTCAACTTCGCCGTCTCTTGTTCGGTATTCTTTAAGCTCATGCCACCACATCCTATTTTACCTAGGAGTATTTCCATATCTTGACCAATGGTACTAGCATCATGGCCAAAAATAACTGGTGCTAAAACAACATTTCTGGGCGTGTTATTACAACCAAAAAAAGACTACTATCTTTCCCATTGAATCAGATACTACCTAGGTTCTCTTGTCAGTAACATGCCACTGACTTTATCTACGATAGTTTTTTCTGATTTTTAGTTGCTCTAGCTTTATTTATTTCTGAGTGATCACATGGGGAAAAAACTGAAAATGTTACATAGAATCAATTGTTAATGAAGGTGAGAGTTATTAATGTCATTATCTTCTGAAGGCAAAGTAAAAACAAATGTAGCTCCTTTCCCATCGGTGTTATTCTCTCCCCATATCTTCCCACCATGAGCTTCCACAATATTTTTTGAGATGAATAACCCCAAACCTGTGCCTATCTCAGATTCGGTAGCGAACATTGAGAATAGTCTTGGTAAAATTTCCGAACCTATACCGATGCCTGTATCTTTTACACTAAGAATAACTTCGTTAATATGGTTTTTACCTTTCTTTTTTTTAACTAAAATAGAAACCATACCTTCTTTGGTAAATTTGATAGCATTAGTTAGAAGATTATATATGACTTGATTTATCCTGTTTTTGTCTGCAGTTACGAAAATTTCCTCCGCAGGAGTGTCTGCTCCTCTTGATACTCTTTCTTCCTCCTCCTCTTTCTTAAACTCGTATAGTATCTTCGTATTCCCATCACTTTTGTCAAGCTGCCTTCTATGATCTTCTATAGCATCTAACACAATCTCATTCAAATTGAAATGTTCTTTTTTCAATTTTAATGACTTATCATCTATTCTTGTAACGTCTAAAATTTCAGAAACAAGCCGTTCTAGTCTGTTGGTGTTACGAACTAATCTTTCAAAGTACTCTTTTTTCAGTGTAATCTCTTTTTTATCTGACTCCTCAAATTCGTATTCTATCAATTCTAGTGTTCCTAGGATAGGCGTGATGGGAGATCTCAGCTCATGAGCAGCAATACTGATAAACTCCTTCTGTTTATCATATTTAGCGCTTACTTCTTTGTTAAGCTCTTTAAGTTGGTTAATTGATTCCCTCAAATGAATGACAGTTGCTTTAAGTTGGTCAAGCGATTCTGCTGATGGCTCATCCATTGTTCCAGTGTCGCTTCGCTCATGGCTATTATTGGATTTTGCAGACAAAAAGATATCACCAGTCTATGTGTTGAATTGGACAGAAAATGATATAAAGATTCATAGTTGATTCTAAGATAATAAACGGAGATAGAACCGAGTAGCGTTCTTATGCCTTCTTGTCTTCATTCCCGGCAAATGAAATAATGAGAATGACTTTAAGATCTACTAAATTGAGTCCTGTATATCTCTTATATTCCCTGTCAGTCATTGTGTGGCTCACCAGAGGATCAGCGTTCTCTGGGAGTCTTTCAGGGCGTTCGAACGCATATCGTCGAATTTAACATGCGGCACAAGAAGAGGAGCTGGCAGAGCGAAGATAATTGGTCATCAAATCCATCCAGCTAATGTTACGCCAAATCCCATCCGAATTAAAGCTAGATTATAAGACTATCTTTCACCACATGAAGCTAATAACAGAAAATCGTTTGGTTATCACTGAGAATAAAGAATCTCATGACATACTTTCTGGCACCATTACTGGAACGAATCGTTCATGGAGATACTGGCTAAAATTCTGAAAAAGTAAGTTATGCCTGCCTGAAAGTTACGCTCAGCTTTAATCCTTATATGCGATATATGATAATATAGCCCTGACGATGACCGTATATCGTAACAACGATAGGTAAGATGATTTCTTATTTTATTCACGCTAAAGATCGCCGACATATTCAAAGAATATGGCCTTTAAGAACAGCCAGCGTCTTAAAATCTCTAACCAAATGTCAAGGTAGGATGATGTAACATTGAGAACTAGGTTTGGTGAAAATACATTTGGCAACTGTGTAACGTTAACTATTGATGGTCAAGAAACATTCACTCTGATGTA
>CAKOFP010000229.1 GCA_933226995.1 Candidatus Nitrosopolaris rasttigaisensis
ATACTACGGACAGAATGTAGCCGCTCGCGGCGAGGTTGCCTGCGACTAGAACTATAAAACTTATAGACATTATGGTTCCGGCCATTATTTCCGTAACGTTACCATACCTCCTAAAGTAAAAATCTGCCAGCGTAATCATGTTCATGCGGTTAAATATTTTACCAAAAAAGGCTCCTACTAATACAAGACAGACGGCCAATCCAAGATCAAGTGTTCCTCCTGCCCAAAATCCGCCTGTAAATGTCGCTGTCACATTTCCTAATGATGCATTCCCATCTACTGCTTCCGAAACAAGCATTGTTCCTATGAAAAATAATGGCAAACTCTTACCCGCTACGATATACCGCTTGCTGCTTTTCTTGACAAGTTTACCTGCTAAAATGCCTATAACAGCGGTGGCAGCTACAAAGCCCATAACGACTATAGGATAAGCAATAGGAATACTAGTCATGACAAGCCGTATAGTTAATGCTTAATTATATAAGTATGATGTTACTCGATGCCTCACCAACTAAATGATCTCAAAATATTACCGAGAACTGCCTCGCCACGTGGAACGTTCGTACAAATTGAGTGTCATGGTCGATAAACAAAAGAGACGTCTAGCTCACTAATTCTATAGTTATAGGGGGGGTAGACTTCTCAGAAGCTCTCGTGTGTTTATATTCTATGGTCTCTTGCCATGTGCAATCTAAATGCGGACTCGCTGTTAAACTCCTCGTCACATGTTATGCATATGTAAGTCGTAATTTTATTGTGCATTTCGTCAGCATGTTTCAAGAGTTCATCTCGATCTTTAAACGAACTCCCACATTTTCCACATCCATATTTTCTTTTGCCGAACAATTCTACCTCTGATTTAGTGAATTTTTTTATTTAGTTTTACATAGATCCTGGCTGTCATAGCAATGGCATTAATGTCGGATTTAGATATCTCAAGATTTGTTCCAGTAATTTACTTTATTTTCTTCAACTTTGTATAGAGAAGCGGATCTAGTTTTCTTGCTTTGTCAAAGCAATCCTGTGATCTCTTGAGTTCTCCGAGCATAGATAAAGCCCTACCCTTGTTGTACCAGGCTTTGGCATAATTTTCTCTACATTCTATGGCCTTGTCAAAACATTCAATTGCTTCTTTCAGTCGTTTAGACATAATAAGGCTCTATCCTTTGTTATTCCATGTGTTCGCGTTTTTTGGATCAATTTCGATTGCTTTTGAAAAAGATGCGAGAGCTTCTTCTGTTTTCCCTTGCTTATCTAAAATCAACCCTCTGTCTCCCCACGCAAAGTCATTTTTAGGGTTTATGCCTAGAGCCTTGTCAAAACATTCAATTGCTTTATCAAGGTTGTTTGAATTTGCCATGTCCTCACCATACTTCACATACTCGTCAGACGCTTCTTTCCTACTAACCACCTTGTACTTTATTGTACTATTATCTTGTTTTTTCTTTGAAAACCAACCAAATACCATAATTCTAAATCACTTGATAAAATAAACGCTACAGACAAAAGATCCGCCACTCATTTCGGAGGTTCTTGGTCTTCTTTATACAACTGATCATCCTTTTTGTCTCCCTTTAATCCTATCGTGCCAAAGTACAACAAAACGCCACTTGCAACTAAGATGGCAGCAAATATGCCATATACAACTGAAAGATCCACGTTTTTCAGTCTTTTGCTAGTTATTTAAATTTTTAATAGAAGATCTTGACCTACAGTACTAATATCCCGATGAAGAGGCATTTATATCAAATTTCAAGACAGCTCTTCAATGGACCTTACATCAGAGGCACCATCTTTCGATCAATATACTTAAGAAATAGTTATCAACTATAAAATAGCGATTAAGACATGGGAGCAGAGTTCTACGGTGAATCATACAAAGGAAATGATGAACCTATATTTGGGGGCATCCCCACATTTTTGAAATTACCTTGGCTTAGAAGTCATGAAGAATTGAAGAAAGTTAGGCCCGATGTAGCTATCATCGGAGAACCGTTTGACTTTGGTACTACAATACGTCCTGGTGCAAGATATGGTCCAAGAGCGATTCGTGCTGCTTCGACAGTACCTTCTCCCCCGTATGAGCACTTCAACATTGAGACAGGCATGGATCCCTTCGGGGTTTTCAAAACTGCTGACTATGGTGACGTAGTTGTCTCACCTGGAGATGTCGTAGAGTCACTCAAAAGGATGACTGACAAGGTAAAGGAAGTACTTGATATCGACGGACTTCCAGTTATGTTAGGTGGTGACCATTCAGTCACATTTGCGAACGTTAGAGCGTTTGCCAAAAAATACAAGAATATTGGGATGATTCATATCGACACCCATGCTGATTGTGCCCCACAAGGACTGTGTGGTTTCAAGTACGACCATGGAGCGCACATTAGGAGAATTATGGAACTTGGCTGCCTAAAAGGGAAGAACTATACTCTAATCGGTCCGCATGGATACTGGCCTGGACCAGACCTTTACAAATGGATGGCAGACCAAGACTTCCAATGGTTTACCATGTTAGATGTGGAAGAGTTAGGAATTGACCAAATCGCAAAGGAGGCAGCTGATAGGGCCAATGATAACGTTGATGCAGTCTACATCAGCTGGGACATTGATACATTTGATCCGGCATATGCGCCGGGAACAGGGGAACCAGAACCAAACGGATTAACATCACGGGAAGGAATGAGATTGATGCGTTTGTTATCAACCTCATTTGATCCAGACAGGTTTGCGTTCGACCTAGTAGAAGTCGCGCCAAATTACGATGTGAGTGATCAAAACTCGTACAACGGCGGAATTACGTCAGGATTAGCCAACAGGCTAATTACAGAGCTACTCGCAGGATTGGCACTAACAAAGAAAGGCGAGACTGAGGGCAATCCAGTAAGACCAAAGCTCTATAGAGGTACAGGACATACTTATGACTTTGGCAAGCCAAGAGCTAAGGCGCCAAAGAGAAGGCGATGATTTTAATTAAAGCAGAGGTGAAGGGAGAATCCGATGTACCTCCTTTTACTAGAGTCTTTGAATACCGCGACAAATTTGATGAACAAATATTTTTTGACTCACTAGAAAAAATCAAAGATAAACTTGCAAAGAATTTGAGAATTAACACAAACGAATCGCTAGCACTTTATTGTGGGTATGTTGTTGACCAATTGCGTGCTCACATATCAATTGAAAGTATTGAGAACAACGCAGCAAGGATACTATTATCTGATAAAGTTATGATAGGAGTACCCGAAACCTTAAGAAGAATTTCCTTCGAAGTAATTCTTGATAATTTTCCAAAAAAGAAATTATCTTTTCACGAGCCTATTCCAACTAGCCACTACACATTGGCAGTGTAGCGATATGAGGACAACATGACGGCTAGCCTGCTTTCAGATCAATTCAGGATATTATTACGAATAAATCATGTTTGATATTATTTATTTATAGAAAAGTGTAGTCTCAACTCAGCCTTCATGAGCATCTGGCCGTGTAGCAGCAACAACTGAATAATTTTATCTCTTCCATGCCATCCCTTCCATTCCTCTTTAGTAGAAGTGATGCGCTGGTCGTTGTTGCTTGCCTAACCTGTCAAAGTGGTGATCATGTTTTCCGTCGCCTCCTGCATGTGAATGCTGAGTCCCGTTTGCGTGAGTGTGAGTATACATAGCAGGTTTTGCCATTAGCACATCGTCGACGCGAATCAACAGAGTAGTCACTTCAACTGCTGTTTTGATGATCTGTTCCTTGACTATAGATGGTTCTATGATACGTCGAGAATAAATTTCTGCCACCTTCCTTCCTATTGCGTCGATCCCAATCCACCGGACGATTTTGCTTTTGGATGTTGAGGATTTATGCTGTTTTTGTTTTGATCTCAACTGAGCGAGTGTATCAATAGTATTCATACCTGCATTTCTGGCGATAGTCAACGGAATTTCTTCTAATGCTGAAGCAAATTTCTGAAGTACAATTTGCTCTCGCCCGGTAATGGAATTGGCTTTTTTTCTAACAGTGGTCGCAATAAGCATTTCTGCGGATCCGCCGCCGCCGACAATAGATGGCTTAACAATAAAATTCCTAATCACTGCAATTGCATTTAATACCGAGCGGTGATATTCATCAAGTAACCTCTTTGAACTTGCCCTGAGTAGGATAGTCATAGATTTGGGATTTTTGCAACCCTCGACAAACACCATTTTATCACCTCCTACAAATTTTTCATAGACTCTCCCAGCATATCCAAGGTATTCAGGGAGGATAACGTCACTGCCGAGGTCTCTAAGTACCTCGGCATTGGTCGCCTTTGTAAGCCAGAGCATATCATTTTCCTTTACCCGCTTGATCGAAATTATACCTGCTTTAGATAGAAGGTTCTGTGCATAAGCGTTGATTCCCTTTTGTGAAATTACAACATTAGCGCCAGAACTGATAATACGTTGAACTCTTAAGTTCGTCACGAGGATCTCCTTGTCATGATATGATTGAATTTGATATGGCGATGTAATACTGATCTCGGCGTCTGTCCTCGTTCGTTTACTTTCTAATTCTTCGTCTAGGAGGAGAATCCTTGCGTTCTCAACTGTCCGGGGCATTGCAGAGTTATCTATTGTTTTGTCAATCACAACACCATTCACAAGCCTGGTGTCTGAAGTGTTACCAATTTTTTCTTCTATTTTTATGTTATTTTCTTCAACCCTACTGTTTGCAAAATCCGTGACTGCATATACGGCATCTACCACCAGTTTTGCAGCCATGTTTTCTTCGAATGAAGTATAAGATATCATCTTTGGTCTCAAACACGTAATAGCAAGTCCTTGTATCACCTCTCTGTTGTAATTCGTGAATCTTCTTGCTATTTTTTGCAAACTTTCTAGACAAATTTGTAAACCGGTAAGATAGCCCTCTACGACTGTCGTCGGCGAAATGCCCATGTCCAGTAATTCCTCAGCCTTCTCAACAAGTGCTCCCGCCAAAACTACCACAGATGTTGTACCGTCTCCTACTTCATTATCTACTGCATTTGATGCGTCTATCATAACTTTCGCAGCTGGGTGTTCAACATCAATTTTCCGTAATAACATTGCGCCATCCTTTGTGACTGTGACTTCCCCTAAAATATCTATAAACATTTTTTCCATTCCTCGTGGACCCAAAAGATTTTTCACAAGATCTGCAATCAATCGGGCAGCAAGCAAATTGTATCTTCGAGATTGTTCTCCTTTAGTCCGCTTTACGCCTTGACCAAATAATTGCTCTGTACTGTTATTCATGATTTCCAGCAGAGTATAGGTTCGGTTTTACAATTATATTAATATGATAGCCATAGGTCAATAAGTCGCATGATGTCGCGGAATCAACATTACAAATAAAACTTCTTTTTTTGGTACTTCACAGAATAAGAACACGCACATAACTATAACATGTTGCGTTTGTCAACTGGCTGGAGTTATAGCTGGGGAACATACCATCTCTACTCCTGGCACGATTGATACCCACTTACGCTTTGTTTCTTCGCAAAAAGCAATTGAAGCTATCTGTAGCGGCACAACGGGGCTCAGGCCGCGATTGATACTACGTCGAATCGTGATGACAAAACCGATACGCAAGTTGCAATTCTTACTGATCACTGAATCTGTAGATTTGTCGATGATACGATCCCGGCAATTGCACTAGAATCAATTCACACTTATCACACAGTAGGTGGAGGATGTGAACACACACAGGATATTATGAAAATTGCCGGCGAAAAAAATTATCCTGCCATCTTAGACCGATCGTACCAGGCTATTTACCGTTAATACACACATGGGTATGATGGTTTGTCGCCACCTTGATTCCTCTGTGCCAGAAGATGTTGCATTTGCCGAATCAAGACTTAGACGTGAGAGTATCGCTGCAGCAGCAGGATGACATTGGGGCATTGACCCCTATTTATCCGACAGTCAGGCATAAGTAGAGTCGGCGAAGTTGCCACATGGGCATGCAGACTGCTGATAGAATGACAGGTAGATTAAAGAAAGAAAACGGACACAGTGATAATCTTCGCGTCAATCGGCAATAGCGCACGGAATTTCAGGTTATGGTTCGGTAAAATCAGATAAGATTTCTGACATTGTTATCTGGAGCCCACAATTTTTTTGGCATAACACCAAAACCAATTAGCGAAGAAACTTTTTGGGGTGAAGACTTAAAAACAGACCGATAAGTTGGTAACTACTGAACCCGCAGAAAAATGTCTAGACTATATGATCTCTTTTAGGAGTTAGACAGCCGGAAACATCCAATAATTTTTTATAGTCACTGGTAGACATATTCCATCAGCGATGGCTTCAGTCAACACAAACGAAGACGTTGAAAAAGCTGCCAAGAAAGCAGCAGTAGCGCTGTACGGGACCGATATCAAAGACTTTAAAGTCAGAGTCGTATTCCCATTTCCATCCGAGCACAAAAGGGATTCCTGGGACGTCCAAGTGACTTTTTTGTCAAATGGTGTTCAATATACAGTTGATCTCATGATAAATGAAAAGAATGGACAGGTCACTAATGCGAGGCTCATTGACAAAATGACTCCGCTCTAACTTTCTTTGTTGAACTCAAAATTTCGACAGCAGCCGGGCAGGCTCTATGTAAATTGCACTGGGCACGGAGGCCATCATCTTGCGAGAGGCATTCAGGTCTTTGTATAATCATCTGTGGATCTTCAGCCTAGTGGAAAAATGGGCGAGATAAAGTGAAAT
The DNA here is from genome assembly GCA_933226995.1 of Candidatus Nitrosopolaris rasttigaisensis. Lineage (GTDB taxonomy): Archaea > Thermoproteota > Nitrososphaeria > Nitrososphaerales > Nitrososphaeraceae > Nitrosopolaris > Nitrosopolaris rasttigaisensis. The sequence goes on from CAKOFP010000229.1 coordinate 6,732, forward strand.
AAAATGTGTTTAGTTAAATACTGACTGCTAAATGGACGAGAAACGCTTGTTCCCACGTTACAGTTCGGACGGGGTCAGAGCGCTAACTATTGCAGAGCAATTTTGTAGTTGCACATGTATACCCAGAGATATCCTAATGTACAATAAATATTTGCTAAACCAAAATATAATTAAACACAAGCTCTACATACGTAGCGTGGCCAAAAAATCTGGACCCAATAGGCCCAGCCCGGATGATCTGTGCGATCAGATACTAAAAATGGACCGTTCGATTAGATTCGTAGGGATCGCCAACAAAATGGGAAAAGCGATTACAACTGCATATCGAAACAGATCGGACCATTTATTGACCGAAGACGAATCCAATCTATCAACAATTGAATCTGTATTGAGAATGACGACTAGGGCTGACCTGCAAGCTAAGCTTGGTAAACCCATTTACTCGTTTACATTGTATGAAAAAGTAAAAAGAGCCACGATACTATTGGACAATGACAAATATCCTCTGCTGATGGTTTCGTTTGATATCGAAGCAGATCATGAATCTTTAATAAAAAATAAACTCTTGCCACTTCTGAAAAGATGGATCGAATAAACAACTTTACACTCGCAAACCCCCGGCTCAGGATCGTACAGACGCATAAATCAATTACAAAACTTAAAGAACAACCTAACAAAAGGCTAAGACAAAATCGAATCATGTATTTGTCGATTTCTTTTCTATGAAATGGCAATAAAAAAAGCTGATAGATGTGAAATAATAAAATACTAAAGATTCGGTTATCTAGGAAAGCTTGTTCAAGAAACGAACGATGATGAAGAGGAGTGCTAAGATTTTAAGATACTAAGTCCAAAGTCATCTTTGGACTATGAATTTGAACATATTCACTACTGCGATAAATGAAAACATTGGCGAACTATCATCTACAGCTGCAACCACATACGAAGAGCACCTTACAACCATCAGCTACGTGAAACCCCGGGCGAGTAGTCGATAATACCGGTTCTTGGTAGCAAATAGCCCCGCCATTTGGTAAATAGGATCAATATCCTGCGGAAGGGACATAATACTAATCAAAGTTGGTTAACCATAAAAGCACTCCGGAACATGATCTTTCCCCTGTTCACGGACACATGTTTTAGGTTACGAAAGCAAGAGTCTGCTATTGCTATCTAATTGAATTATTGAAAATTCTCGATCTTATTAGCCTTAAGTGTAAGTATTAGCGAAGCTTTCATCCGACGACGACCAGATAGCATATTTGAGATTTTGTCCTAGAGAAAGAATCTGACACCGAATTATACTGAATCTTAAAGGCTAAAAATTCTTCTTGACTGGGCTACGTACTACATTGATCTGATCTGATATAATACTGATACAATACATACTACCTACGCGCACTACCACATGGCTCTAACGTAACTTTTCTAGTTCACTGTCATCGCGATAATTTTCAGGATCTAGTCTGAAGCCTTGTGTGTAATCATATGGGACATCACTTAGTTTCAAATAATATTCTAAATTTCTTTTCTTAAGCTGTTTTGAAATCCAGAGTACAAATTGCTGTTCAACCATATGTCCCTCTTCTTTTCGTATATCGGGATGGACTTCAAGTAGGCGTTCCACAAACTCAGGATCGAAATAGAGTTGAAAGAAATCCCAACCAAGAGCACTACCATTAGAGGAACATTCGCAATTACTCTTCGTGTGAACTCCCCATTCAAGTTCTCCAATGTAGTTCATTATCTTTTCTCTCTCTTTGTCAAATTTTATGCACGACCCAGAAATCACTATCATCGGCGGCTTTAGAGCACGTATTCTCTTCAATTCACCAATTTCCTCCTTGGATAGTGCGTATACATCATCAGCATTATATTATTGTCGCGGGACATTTTTATCATATGGAATATAATGGAGCTCAACTTATATAACTGTAATAGTAATCCAGAGCGCACGGACTTCAGTATTTCATAGTTGATAAGTATTACTAACTTAGTAACAGTAAGGATATCAACTGTAAAGCTTTTCTTAATGTCAGCCCAGGAGATAATCACGTTCAGTTAAGGTAGCGGTCTTTTACTCGAAAATCGGAGACTAAATCCTTGATGCGTTCCCAATGTAGAATCAGACAATAAGGTGATGGGAGGCACGGAAGAATCAATGTTGCCAGGCAGTATGAAAATTAGCTATCATAGTTTTTTTTGATTTTGCCGTTTATCAGAAAACTAAATGGTGGATTTATTTAAGTAGGAGTGAATTAGTTTGGAGGAACATATTCCAATCAACTAATTGATTTTTTATTTTGAAGTTGCGTTTGTAAACCGGTTGCCATAGACAATAATCCATTCAACGCCCGTAGTATTACTGACGACACTGCATTCGGTTAAGATTACATCTATGTTGTTAGCCTAAGTTGGCCCGTCAGAGGTCGAAGTATTTCTTACAAGGAGTACTCGTGGCAAGAGTTTATGAGACGTAGGTCATTTATCTGCTGTAAAAAGTTCCATAGCTAACTAACCTTGAAAATAAAACCAGTGAAAATAAGCAAGAATGGGTTAGGAAATTCCATTAAATGCATTGAAGGCGCGATGTTAAGGGGAAAAATAATTTGGTTTTGTGGAACACAATTCCCTGTTGCCTTCAGTTGGGTCCACACAAGATATCGTAAAGTTAGAAATGCCAGAATTCACATGAGTATGGGTAATAAGTAATAGGATCTGCAGATGCATCCAGAATGCTTTCACTCGGCTTATTACTAAAGTAAAGTGGATACTTTAGATGCACTAACAATCGGGCAGTGTGCAACTTCAATATATTTTCCTTCAATCTCACAGATATGACCGTTAATGTGTAGTGTCGTCTAATGTACGCTTCAGCGCTTCTGTAATCTTTTGTCTATCTTCCGGGAGAATATTATGATTCTGGTATAATTTTGTAAAGTATAGGCGCATATATCTTATAATGCTGGTATGTTCGAGTGACTGAGAGGACACTATGAGAAACCTAGTTAGAGCTTCGTCAAATTCTGTGACTCCATTCGCTTTGTTGTTACTATTGTTATTCTCTGTGATGCGCTCCATTCCGGAATACGAACTAGCAACGGCCCAAACAAAAACAACTCAAACAACAATGGCGCTGGCAAGTAATGTATTGACATATGAGAGTTCTAATTGCGGATTTGTTGTCCAATATCCGGCAAATTGGCAAAAAGTAGAATTCAGCAAGGGAATTGAAGAAGGTACTCGGAATCTGGTTGTTAATTTTCTTTCACCACTGGAAGGACCTTCCGACACATTCCGAGAGTATCTTATAGTTCAGACAGCGAATATGACGTCTCGAGATTTATCCCTAAAGACATTTACAATCGAACAAATGGCTTTTTTAAAAGACTCTTTCCCAGATTTTAATATTCTTGAATCAAATCGAAGTACAACTATTACAAGTCATATCGCGTATGAGGTCGTCTACACTTACAGTGATCCTATCATAGGAAAAGCAAAAGCGATGGAAATTTGGATCGTAAACGGCGGGAAAGTATATATCCTTTCTTATCATGCAGATGCAGCAAAATACTCCAAGTACTTGCCAACTATACTAAAGATGATTGGTTCATTCGTAACCGTAAAATAACAAAGACAGCAATAATCTTTTTGCAAGTCAAGTTTTATTAAATAATATCCCTTTGCCGAGAAATATTGTCAGTCCGTATATCTTTAGAGTTATTCATAGAGTCAATTATTAGGTCAACATTCGGCCTAACTGACGACCATTTGAATACCTGAATCGATGTATAGCAATAGCACGTTATTCCATTTCATCAGGGTAATGCAATATCAACTCTTGTCTTTGTCGCGTCGATTTTTGGATTAACGTGTATTCTAATTTCCGATACGGTGATGTTGAAGCATAAGGTCTCGTATTTCAGAATGAAAATGACATAACTATACGGTTCATATATAGTAACGATATACTGTTTTAGTATATCGTTTGGGACAATTTGTTTGCTAAAACTGCTGAATCCACTGGTTATATTTCCGAACATACTGCATTAGCCAAAGGATTACCATATCCTTTCGTGTATCCACTTAAGAAACCATTACGAAGTTAAATGGAATTAACCAAAAAAAGGCACAGAACGCTAGGGACCAAAATGAAATTGGCAACACTTTTTTAAACGCTGAAGATGATCGTAAGCTCCACTTTTGCGATTATCAGCATATAAAGATTCGTACAGTCTTTTTCGTCTGGCTCAATTCTTAGTCAAAATACTCTGTCAGAAATTAGCACCTCATAAAATTCAAACCATTACCACCATTTCGTTGCATTCTGGGTGGGCACAAAATGTTCTTTGATTTCGTCTAACCTTTTTAGTGACCCTTCATTCTTTAGAAGAGTTGAAAACGAGGAATGAGTTCGAATTTTTTGTAAAAGCAAAAGAACTTGCTCACTTGTAACTCCATGTTTTATATCATAGTCTATCTGTCTGCAAACGATTGATATTCTAGCATAGCGCTTGTGCTGTTTCTTCTCCCACATAGAGGCGGTCTCAGATAATCCTGTCACATATTTTACAACCGTTTTTTCCATATGTTCAACATGCCATTCTCTCATAGGGAAATTATTTTGCATCAAAAAATCTCCTCACATTCATTACACATCATACACTAGACGACTATATAATATAACCTAAAAATTACAATAAAATCTACCAATCTATTTGACATATCTATGATTTTCTACTTAATATTACAAGATGCATTCGACAAGGGAAGCTGCAAAATAGCCAAAGCCCATATAATACATTGAAGTGTCTCCTAGGAAAATTAACCTGGGATTCGGTGTGCGCTATTTGGAGGTCATTTCTTGGCCTTTGACTGCAATATCAAACAAGTCCATTATGATATCGCCTGTTCAACCAAGTCCTGTTGCATCTTTCATCTATTCAACAATAACGCATTCTTTTCGATCAGCTGACATTATTGTGAATCTTGTCTGTAAACTCTCTTCGATGGTTCCTACGTTAAAATACGAATATAGCTTTGCATTGCGGGTCTATCAATTATTCCAAAAATGAATATTATTTTTATGCTATAGACTGTAGTCCTATTATTCTACATGGTGGTTGTAAATCAATTGATCGTAGAATCTAACTGACTTGATATTAACAAACTCTAGCATTCCATACCTAGATAATTCTCTTCCAAACCCGCTATTCTTAATTCCCCCAAATGGAACCCTAGGGTCAGAAACTACTACGTTGTTCACAGTCACTATACCTGATTCCACTAGTCTTGACAGCCGCTCAGCTTTATGAAGGTCCTGAGTCCATATACTCGCTCCGAGACCAAATTCAGAATTATTTGCTAGCTCAATAGCTTGAATTTCATCTTTAACAACTGTTATCGGGGCGACAGGACCAAATGTTTCCTCATGTGCGATTCGCATCTTTGGGGATATCTTCGTAAGAATTGTGGGACTATAAAAGTAACCCTTGTTCTTTATTCGTTCCCCACCTGTGAGAGCTTCAGCGCCAGCCTCTAATGCATCCCTAACAACTCCGTCTATATTCTCAAGGCTTTTAGAGCTTACTAGAGGTCCTATGTCAGTGTCCTCAGAAAGCGGATCACCTACCTTAAGCTTTTCCGTTTTTTGGGTAAACTTTTCAATGAACTCATTTGCGATTTTCTCAACGACAAAAAACCTTTTGGTAGCAATACAACTTTGTCCACAATTAATGAAGCGGCCTTTGACTGCACCTGACGATGCTTTCTCTAAATCTGCGTCTTCACACACTATAAAAGGATCACTTCCCCCTAACTCGAGTACACATTTTTTCAGCTGTGCCACTGCTCGCTGGCCTACTTTTTTACCCGCATCAACACTACCAGTAAATGTCACCGCATTAACATCTGAATCTATAAGCATCTCTGCAACGGTAGAATCACCAACAACTGTTTGAAATACCCCTTCCGGAAGGCCCGCTCTCTGAAAAGATTTCTCTATTTCAATACCACATTGTAAGGTAGCACTTGCAGGCTTTAATACAATCGTGTTTCCGGCCATTAATGATGGACTTGCAAATCTCAGTGCTTGCCAATATGGAAAATTCCATGGCATTACACTCCCAACGACACCAAGTGGTTGAAAGGCTGTGAAACTCTTTCGAGCGTCCGTGTTGGTGGTTTCATCAGCAATAAAGTTACTTCCATAATCCGCATAATATTCCATCGTCCACGCACACTTATCGACTTCTGATCTAGATTCCTTTATCGGCTTTCCCATTTCCGTAGTAATAAGTTTAGCAAGCCGTTCTTTGTCTTTTCTAAAGAGATGTGCGACATTGTAGAGAAAAGCAGCTCTCTTTTGTATATTGCTTTGCCATTCTTTAAATGATTGTCTTGCCTTTACTACTGCCTTGTTTATATCGTCCATATCCATGACTTCGTATTCTTCGAGTATCTGTTCTGTAGCCGGATTGGTTGTTCTTATTTTCACGACATCGTCATTTTACTGAGACCATATTAGAATATTCCGACTAATATTCTAGGATTAGGCACCATAATTATTGTGCAGGGCGATTGCGTTTTTTGGACTAATATCCTTAAAACAAATAAATGAATTTAAAAAGTGCCTTTACGAATTCAACAACTCTGATCTTGCTCAAAGTTTTGGCATTTTAAGCTATATGTTACATCCTAGAGACTTTCCCCCAGATCCTAGCGAATGCAAAAGAATCAACAAAGGTCCCCGTTATTATATCAATTGAATTGTGAAGATACTAACTATAGTAATCGATAATATAACAAAGGTGAGTTAATCAGTTAATGCAACCGTCTAACGATCGTTACACATCTACCCTTGGTAAGTTAACTGCTATATTCGTCTACCCGTGGTAATTCCCGTAACTTCAACTGCTCTGTCTTCTCGACCTTGGCCTAAAAGGTACAATATACGTAAAACATTATCCTCTCCTTGTATTAACCATTAACTACCTATAATAAAGAGAGCGTCGGGCACTAATATTGACGTGTCCCGGTTAAAGCGAGTTGGCCATATCCATTATTTACTTGTTATAGGCGCTGCGCTACCTCAGGAGAATAAGTAACTGCATACAGTATGCTGTCCTCGATTATGGCGAATTCTCCAATGTGTAACTGGTTTCCAGCTGGAGTAGACGTGGTGCCGACATCTCCGTTGGCTGAACTATCACTGGCTAATAATAATATTCGAACTGGAGTGCAGCTGTTCCAGATGCCAGAGCTATACCTTTTGGGTTGAGTAGTTGAGTGTCTGTAACCGACGTCATGCTATTTGATATAGAATTTGGGTCTGAGGCCGGAACGGATCCAAATGTGTATAAGTATTCTTTAAGAACATGTTGGAACAGTTGGTATCTAATGTCCGTAGTTTGAAGGATCGTATCCCCCAGTGTTCATAATGTTTCACGGTTAGCGTATTTCCTACCCATAAAAGCTAATATACCGATCGTCGAAATTATTACGTCCATTATTTTCTGAATTGCATAATCCTTTGTATAGTATATCGACAGCAGCCATTTCCATCAATTGTCCTCGAGATACCATATATGCATAGGAATAAAAATTCAAGCTTTCCAGTTTCTCCAAAAAGGTTGATTCTGTCATTCCATGCTTCCGTGCTCTATCTCGAAGAAGAAAGTAAAGTCTATCGGAATGATAATTTGCATGAATCTCCTTTGCTTCCTCCGCCTCTACCCCGTACAAAATGCATATCTTAGTATCTATTCTTCTTTCGTCTTCTTCTAAAATATTTTCATGTTCCAAATCGAGAGCAATTCTGCCTCTCTGTTGGCTTTTTGAACGATTATGAGAGTTATCCATTGATTCTACGATCAAAACAAGTTCTCATTTTGTTCTTATTAAGTTATCTTGCGATCAATCTTGAAAAGGTACTAAAATGTCTAGCAGGTCTAATTCCACGCGGTGGTTGTTAAATGGTATCTTTATGGAAAAAATTAGTGTGTTGGGCGAGATAGATGCTAGCTACGGAGCTACGCAATAGCCTTCATTGTTTACGTTGTTGCATATTACGCTAGCGTTCAACAGCCGTTCGGCAGAGATTATACCCTGATGCGTCATATTTATTTGCGTCAATGC
>CAKOFP010000230.1 GCA_933226995.1 Candidatus Nitrosopolaris rasttigaisensis
ATTTGCACTCTATATTCATAAGTGGGTTCTTTTATCATATTAACATGTTGTTAAAATGTTGGAAAATAAAGTTGCAATAGTCACGGGAGCAAGTAGTGGTATAGGGTATGCTACTTCTTTAGCACTATCAAAAGCTGGTGTAAGAGTAGCAGTGGGAGCTAGGCGCATAGATAAATTACAAGAGCTAGAAAAGCAAATTATCAAAAATAATGGAGGAGATATTTTTGTTCAAAAACTTGATGTTACCACCAAATCGGATTGTGATTCATTCGCCGACGCTGTCGTTAGAAAATGGGGAAAAGTCGATATTCTAATTAACAACGCTGGTCTAATGCCGCTAAGTTATTTCGTAAATAGGAAGGTGGAAGAATGGGAACGGATGATTGATGTAAATATCAAAGGAGTGCTATACTGCACTTCTGCAGTAATTCCACATATGTTAGATAAAAAATCAGGACATATAGTGAATGTCTCTTCTGTTGCAGGGAGAATAATATTTGCTGGCGGAAGTGTCTACTGCGCGACAAAACATGCCATCACGGCATTTAGCGAAGGATTAAGAAAAGAATTAAGCCCAAGGTATAACATACGAGTCACATGCGTGGAACCTGGAGCTGTTTCAACAGAACTATTGGAATCAATAACAGATGAATCCATGGCGGGATTTATACAAGCTTCTAAGAGTATGGAAACATTAGGGTCGGACGACATAGCAAATGCGGTCTTATATGCAATACAAGCACCAAATCATGTTAATGTCAATGAGATATTAATAAGGCCCACGGCCCAAGAAAGGTAATGAGCTCTGATTATCTAGCCAGTCTGCCGAATAACTTTAGACTGATCACAGGTAGACGAATCTGAAAACTAGTATCTCCTATAATACGGTAACCGATGCTCAGACCTAGATATTACTTGCAATGGTGGTAGTCAGAATGCCCTACAGGCTTATGGAGGTGAAGTAGTAGCATTGTACAAAGAAGTACAAAAGTGTAGATTTTTTGGCAAGGTACCGGCTGCTTATTGACCCTGACGATAAAATCATTCCAATGAATCCAGCTACAACTGAGGTAATGATTATCAGCTGTAGATAAGAAACTTGAGTCTGACGATCCAAGCATCGTTCGGAAAACAAGTGGGTGACTGCACGGTATCTTCTGCACTTTGTATCCTTCTTGGTATCGTTTTTGTTCCCGAATCTCCAATCATAAACTATTATTATAAATCGAAAATGATTTCTACTCGACTTAAAGTAGGAGCTTATCATAATATAACATATGTCTCAAAGACTAATACCTCATGACCTCATGCTTGAAGACATTTGTAACGAAATACTGGAAATTGACAACTGTATCAGGTTCGCAGGTTTCGCTAATAATATGGGAAAGATAATTGCTGCTCAATACAGAGGAGAATCGGTGCTAGTGGAGAGAGAGAGCGGCTGCTCTTTGTTAACGAAAGAGGAATTAGAATTATCAGCTATCGAATCTGTGTTAAGAATGGTTACGAGAAAAGACATGATAGCGAAACTTGGTAAACCCATATATTCATTCACACTGTACGAAAAGGTAAAAAGAGCAACAATATCGTTAGAGAATAATAATAATTACCATCTCCCTATTCTTATGGTATCATTTGACAACAATACGGGACCTAATCACGAGTCCATAATTTTGAACGGGATTCTGCCATTGGTATCTTACTACTTGAGCAGAGCTCGAACCCTGGATAGTCCGGAATGATAGACTTTTGCATACCCGAAATATCTACAAGGCATAAAGCTTGAATTTTTGTTACGATAAATTTGGTATCCTGTGAAGACTTGTTGTGTTATCCAGAATCTTGTTTGCTTGTTTCGGTTAGCCAGATGCTAATGCTAAGATTTACAAAAATAGGAAACCGATTTATCAGTTTATAATGTTATTGTGCAATAGAGTTAACGGCTTAGCTATGGACTACTAGGAGATTCTTTAAAAGGGTTACAAATACGCACATTTCTCAATCTAAATACATATAGCAGCAATTGATAGCAGTCATCCCATACTTTTTGCTCCTGCATCTCTGGATTCAGATCTGTCGCTTCTGGGGTCACTAGGTTGACTCGCTATGATAATCTATACACAAAACTATAATGATTGGTATTAAGGGATCAACAGTGTGAATAGGCCGACTGTAAATAGTCAAACCGGTGGAAAAATTTCTAGATCTCCATGGATAACCCTGGCAATCTTAAGTTGTGTGGGTCTTATGGCCATGTTCGCAGATACAATGATACTGCCTGCTATTCCAGAAATTATCAGGGATTTTAAGATAGCTTATAATACGTCTTCTTGGATACTTGCATCCTTCTTAATTACGGGAGCTGTTATGACTCCTATTGCTGGAAGGTTATCAGATATGTATGGTAAGAAGAAGATGTTGCTCATAATCGTGGGAATTTATACCATTGGCATTTCTGTCGCTGCTATATCTACAAATTTTACAGTTATGATTATTGCAAGAATAATGCAAGGTGTTGGTGCATCGATGTTTGCTATTTCTTTTGGCATCATAAGGGATAAATTCGCGTCAGAAAAACTTGCAGTCGCTCAAGGAATATTTAGTTCCATGTTTTCTGCTGGAGCAGTAATAGGGGTAGCGATAGGTGGAACTATAATCAATCATTTTGGATGGCATGCTACTTTCTTACTGGTTCTACCAATAGCAATTATGTTATTTGTAGCAATTAGTAGATTTATTCAAATCGAGATGGACAAAGGAACATCACGAATATCTGACAAGAATACTGAATTTTGTTGTAGGTTTATTCATGTGAGAAGGGATATAATACTCTCAGAAAGTAGTAATACAACAACCGAATATGATAGAAGTAGCACCAATATAAATGAAAACAAGTCCACTATAGATATTATGGGTGCAATAACACTATCTATCACAGTAATCTCATTTCTAGTTGCATTGCAATTCATACAAGCAATTAATGTAGCAGCCTCTGTCAACCTACCGATTGTGATTGGTTTCGGAGCTGCAGCAATTATTTCTCTGTCATTTTTTATTATGATAGAGAGAAGGGCAGACTCTCCATTAATCGATTTCAAGCTATTGGTAAATAAAATTCTACTTCCTGCGAATATTATAAACATGGTAGTTGGGATCACTGCTTTAATGGTGGTGTACCAGACCATACCCATACTGATACAAAGTCCACCACCGTTAGGATTTGGAGGAAATGCATTGAGTATCGCAAATGTTCAATTGCCTTATATGGCTATATCATTAATAGTATCCATTGCTTCCGGTTTCATAGTATCAAAGTTTGGCAATCAAACCCCTACGATTTCAGGCATTATAATATCTATAGCGGGGTTCTTTTTGCTGTTTGTGTTACATTCAACAGAATTTTTAATAACAATCTCCCTTGCGGTAATAGCAACTGGACTATCGTTAACACAGATCGGTAGTATCAATATCATCTTAGTATCTACTCCAAAACAGTCGAATGGAATATCGCTCGGAATGACCACTCTTCTTTATTTAATCGGAACCTCAGTTGGACCGGTCATAGCCGGAATATTTTTGCAAGCAAATCAAGCGTTCGTTAAAGGCATCAGTGGTTCTTCATTTCCAGACCCTCAATCATATAGTTTAATATTCCTTACAGCAACATTACTCTCGGTCGTATCTATTGTACTTGTTGGTAGTATAACAAAAAGACGGTCAGCGCCACGAATCGTTTTAAAGTAAGCACATTCCACTATTGTAGCGGATGGATCCGAGAGAGTTCATATATTATACTATGACCTTCCGAAACAGTCTTTATTGTATTCCTAATCTCCAACGAGAACGAAGGGCGTCCAAAATACGTCTCTTGTTTGCCGAATGATGTTTTTCTTCAGACTTTGGCATCCTTCTATCAAGTCCGATTAGAACCTGTCAATAACAACAGGGACGTTATCTTTCTGTCTAAATTTCTTGTAGAACAAAATCCGGACAAGTGTCATTTCTACTAAAATCCTCTTCTACGAAACCAGATAAGTTATTCCTGTATTTGCTAAAGCAGCCGTTGTTACTTTTACTGAATAATCGTAAGGATTTAGTTTGATTTTTTAGATCACCACTCTAACTTCTGTGTTTGTAGTTCTTACATCTACTAAAGGTCTCCTTCAGATGAAATCAAAAAACCCCTTGACGTAAAGGGAGTTTTGACTCTAACATTTACGACTAATCATGTTTCTTGACATAAATTCTTCAGGTTGCAACTCTAGCATTTAGCTGTATAAATACACTCTCATGTACATAAAATACGTCTCCTTCATGAATAGAATATCCACGCATAATTACACCATCTAATAATACAGTTATTCGTCAAAAATCAAATAAAGAATAGTTATAGACTTAGTTATAATGAAGTTATTCTAAGTTCGTATAAAGGATATCTCTGGTATGACGAGTACATGTACATAAGTACAAGAGGAACATCGACTATATTCGTCATCATGGTAGTAGCAGCAACAACACTAATGCTCCTAACATCAAACACAATAACGGGTTCAGTATTCGCTGCAAAAACAAGTAAATCCCATCACAGCGGCAAAAGCAGTGGCAAAACTAGCAGCACTGGTACTGGAAACAGTAGTAGTAGCATCAGCGCTACTGACAGCACCAATAATAACACACCATCGACAATAAGTAATGCCAATCCAAACATGGACAATCTCTTAGCATGTGAGTCGGCTGCAGGACATGGCTCTGGACAGCTCACTAAGGCCGAAGTCATGAATTGCTATTTGCAATTCTCCCGCGGTTCCGCAAGTTCACTTTCCATTATCGGGAATGCCAATAATTCACCAGGCAATGCTGGCAGTGGCAGTGCGTCAGGCTCGACTTCAACAACACATCATGCAGGCTCTTCGACCACACACACAAATAGTCATCACCACAGCGCAACTAACCCAAGCGGCTTAAGAGGTAGTACTACTTCCAGTGGCTGATTCCTGAGGACGAGTACATTCGCCATAGTAGAATTCATTTCATTTTCTTTTTCTTTTCTGAATGATTAGTTTAACTAATGATTGAGATTAGTCATGGTAGCGTCACAAGTATTAAGAGGTGAGTATTATAGCATACCGACAGATAGCCAATCGAGCAGTTTTCAAAGAATTCATATCCTCTTGATGGAACCTTCGCCAAATACCTAGCCCAAAATTTTATAACAACTTATTCGGCCTCAAAAAAATGCTGAATGGTTTTATCGTTTTATCCGGGATGCTTCAGGTTCAGGTAGGGTCGGCGAATCAAATTATCGGATAGACTAGGATTATCAAATATATGGTGGCTGGTGTCATAATTTAGTAAACAACGTTTGTTATAAATCATAACTGCTGCTTACCAAAGTAAATGAACGAGTTAGGCAACTAGGAAAATTAGGCAAAATAGGGTTGGGAATGGCGATACTATCATCCACTTCTGCTTTAGATAATGAGCCTCGTGAAAACCTAACGCCTAGTTGTTGCGACTATACTGATTCTGTAGATATGGATGGAGCCATAGAAGCAAAGATAGAATGCATAACTAATGAGGAAGAAGCAAAATATGATCTGGAGCAATTGAGATTTAGACGAAAGACAGGCTGTAGGAGATTGCAAGAGCAAAGTTTCGCATATGTACCAGAATAAGGGAACAGTCACTTTTTACATCGAGGTCAACCAAGACTCATGTTAAGATTGGACGTAAAAAATATACGGGGATGTACTCATCAATGTACTAAATGCGGGATATTGTATAACTGTAAAGATATTGATAGATGTGCAGCGTCATTTTTACATGGTAGATGCTCCATTTGCGACGCATATTTACTAAAAAGTTAACATAGATCACATTATACTATTGGCATTCTGCGTTCTAAAATATCAAATATCGATCGGAATGCTCAAAAGTGATGCACTGGACTCGACATAAAGCTTGGGAATAGCTTTGAGGATTCTGGCTGAGCTAGAGAAGCACGTAACGCAAGACTATGATCTAGATAGAAACCATCTAGTAAAGGCTTTGGCACTACGTCTGTTTTATAGATACTCAGGGTGTCTTTGGCTTCGAGTTCGTAAATTCCTAAATATCTTGCAAACAACAAGGGCTTGATTTTTATTTCCATAGTGCGAATATGATGTAGAGGTGAAAAAAGAGGAGATAGTCAGTTTGACTATGTAACGAGGACATATGAAATACAGAGATAGAACAGAAATAATTACGCTTATTTTAGCGTCTGCTAGTAGAATGAATGGTGTTCTTAAAACAAGAATAATGTATGAGGCATTTCTATCATTTTCCCAAGTAGAGGAGTATATTGCGCTCCTGTTGGGAAATAGCTTGTTAGAGCATGATGATCTTAAGAAAACTTATAAAACTACAGAAAAGGGTCTGCGCTTATTAGAATTATGCAATAGCATTAACGAGATAGTTGACACCAAAAAAACGAAAAAAGACGAGAAAAATAGCGTATTAGTATAGAATATTCCTGATATTTTCGGAACGCTGAATCAGGAGAAGGAAGTTTTCATCACCACAAAGGTTTGCAGTAGCTACCGAGGATAGGATTCGACCCTGCGAGTGTGGGAGGCTATCTTGCTCTCGCTCGAGCTGACCTACATGCACCTCTACCTCATCCACTGGCCAGTCCCAGGGATGCGCGATAAGACCTGTGGGGTAATGGTGCGGTTGTACGACGAGAAAGCCCAGGCGATTGGCGTGAGCAACTACGAGATCCCGGATCTGAAAGAGCTTCTATAGATCGTGTCTCATACAATTAGTTAATCTGCTTTTAAATCACGTTTAAGATTACCTGTTTGTGTTACGCTATTTATTTGTACATCGTCACTTCTAGTTATTATTTTTGAAAGTGTTGGTTTGGCATCTTTTCCTAGGGTTATTGCTTCCTTGCCTCTTCTGAGGAATGAAATTGTCATACCATTATCAGTAAGTTTCTTGGCAAATTCTTTTGCGGTTTTTAGTTTATCAAATAAGCCTGTTTCGTCATCAGGTGTTCTGAAAAATACCGGCTGCAAAAGATCCACAACTATTTTTTTTCCATAATTAATTATGTCTATTTTTACGGCAGGCTGGCCTTCTATATCGAGCTTGATTGAACCTGTTTGTGCTGTCCTCATGGATCTCACTAACCAATCTGCTATAGGATCTTGCTCATCTATGTGAAGGTGGTTATCATCACGTAATTTCATACAGACACATCTCATTTCTTACCTTGATTGTTTTTATCATATGCTTCGCTTGTAATTATTATCTTTCCATTTATTGTCCATTGGACACTGCCCATATGCTTACCACCAGGCCCTTGGGCTTTTGGGATGTCGATTATGAGGCTCTGGAAATCATAAGTCATCGACATATTCTTGCCTATCAATTTATCGATAATTTGTCCAGTTAATTCAGCCCATTGATTTGAAGTTTCTTGCGACGTTTTGTCGCTAGAGATTTGACTCATGTTGTAACATATGGACAGCTTTGTTCTTAAGAGTATCAAACACGATTATTGTCTGGCATATGAGAAACAAATTGTTGCTAGTCTACCCTTCACGCCATCTATAACACATATATCTTCTAAGGACGACTTAAATGCATGTCATGACATGAGATATCAGACGTGGTAACCGATGTCCAAGCAGTGAGAACTTTTGTCACGCAACAAATTAGGTCTAACGCAGGAGCGTCCACATATAGTATTACTTTCCAAACAGTACGTCTCTTGCTAAACCATATTCATATTCGCTTAGCAAATTAGTATGACAACTATTGGTATGTCCGAGACTATGAAAATAACCCAGAGACTCAACACTTGATACAGGTACTAATCCATCATTAGGTTTGGGAAGATTATTGTATCCAATCTGTTCAATGGGCCAGAATAAAGACAGAGGACAGTTTCCTACACCAGGATTCCAGTTGCCAGCAATAGTGTGGTATTTGGTATTTGGATTCATTTTTGCTAGAGTATCCGCTGCTCCAGGTTTCAAATCATATAAGGCTGGCGAGCATATATTGTTTAATTGAGCTAAAGGTGACCCTGCGTTTGGGGTTCCAATCATTATAAGATTGGCAACATTAGAGGTACGGTCAGCTAAGTATACTCTTGCATCCAATCCCCCTTTACTATGACCAACTATATTCACTCGGTTCTGTCCTGTTTCACTCTTGATCTCTTCAATTTTCTTTGATAATTCTTTTGCATGGTCTGCAGCGGATCCACATTTGTCATCTGATTGTTGAAAAGTTATAGGAAAGGCAGGAATACCATCTTTTTTAAGCAAATCCTGCCATTTATTCCATATTGCTGCGTCTGATAGATAACCATGTATCAAGAGCACAGGAAGTATTTTTTTTGGTGCAGTAGATTCTATTACAGCACTACTATTGGTATTAGATCGTTGGCCATATGTTATCACCACGATAGAAAGGAATGGTCCACTACCAATACCGGTTATTATCATCACTATTATCACTGAAGCAATTACGGGTTCAATTCCAATAGTTTTCATCATAAAATTTTGCGACAGAAAGAGTTATTAGCATTTCAAATTGAGTCTAGATGGACGCAGATGCAGTGAAGGCCCAAACTTTCTTACGCACAAACTCTGCTTTAAGTAACTGTGAATGCTTGATACTTGCGACGCGCCAACATTGTCTAACCAATATTCCCTTGTCGGTAGTTCAACATAACGGAGCCTGTGTCATATCTGGTTTTTGATGAAGCAATATACGGATGATGCAATAATGCTTTTCTTTCCGAGCTCTGTAAACCTGTGCGCACATCGCTCCTAGTTAAACCTGCGTATGGAAATACTAATTGACTCCTCGTATTTTTGCTTGAATGTTGAACGTCCCAGTCCTGTACCTGTTCGGTACTCTCGATTGATAGCATAAAGGTATAATAAACAATAAAAAACGTTTCAACTTATGTCGCAAGGTGAATGGTTTACTACCTATTTAGAATACGAGAATTTGAAGGATATGCTAAATGTTATGCTCTATACATCACAATCCTTTATGACTATTACACCATTACTTTATTGCATAACTTATCATGATAAAGAAATACTTTTCATCCATACTGGTATAGTCGGTGGTATTGTTGCCCATTATCATATCCTTGACGAAAAACCAAACAAGAAATTTGTAGACCTACACAAGATGACCGGTGAGTTTAACTTCGTAAATGGTGTTGGTACCAATCCTCATTCCATTTACATTCCTATCGTTAGATTGATCAAGTCTACTCTTAGATTTCCAATAGAAGCTTTGGGCACAGTTTAGAACTTCATGATAGTATCATAATAGATTTAAGGTATTGACTTGTTTTGGTCCAAAGACACCCGGAGTAGAAGAGCAACAGGTGAATTACTCCCATATTCATGCCAAATGATCTTTGAATGTCTGGATTCTTTCAGTTTAAGCTTGGAAGCACGAGTGTAAGGCATCGCATCGATCCCAACTGGAAGATCTAACATGATTGCAATTAAAATTATTTGGAGGTGCGGCTTTTGAACCGTCATTTGTTAAACTTTGTAATAGCAGTCTTAATTGTTGATGTTTTCTTAGTTTTCCTTTTGGTAGATGAACCTCTTAGTGGCATCCCACAGCAGGGACAAAACATAGTCTTGAGAGATTTAACTATAACTCTGGAACATCGTTCTAGACGAAAGCCTGGGCAGAATTACCCAACCCGATAGACACGGGTATAGATGCAATTTCTCATCGCGGTATAGTAATATCCCGGTGAGACAAACGGACATATGACCGAACTGAGATTTATAGAGTTATGTCGAATAATGAAAAACCGGTTAGTTGGCAGCAAGATCTAATAGACGGCATAAACAAACTTGAAAGAAAATTAGATGACTACAAAGGACATATCGGCGCTAACCAAAGCGTGAAGGATGGATACTTTATCGCGTTGAAGAAGGTTGCTGAGACAAAAGAGGCCATTAATAGGCTCGCAGAGACGTTTAATAAGGAATATGCATCGGGATAGTTCTCCGTTGATTGTGTATACTCTGTCTCGATGGTCTGCAGTACAGAGGTGATATTGTCGCAGTTGCAGGATATTCTGAACGTAGCATATTTACCTCTTAGTAGCCTAAATTTTTTGAATTAACGCAAAATGGACCTATCGAATGTTTAAGGAGTACCGTCCTTAAATAGCATAAGAGATCGGCGGCTTGTGTTACCTGCATTTGATTATGATTAAAATCTAGGAGCCATTAAGGTGACCTATTCTGCCACGCTTTGCTTTAAATTCTGTTAAGGCAGACCAACAGAAAATCCCTTTTTTGCTCTCCCTTTTAATTATAAGGACTAGCTTGCTGAGAGAGAAAATATGTATCTATAACAGTTGCCCTTTATATCACGAACTGAAATTTTTCTTTCAATCTCGTTTACTTCAATTGAAACCTCAATAACCTTATTGGGGTCAAGATGTAAGACTCTAAGAACATTATCAATATATTTCATAGCTTCAATGCTGGTCATATTTTAACTCTTTTTTAGCATCAGTTGTTTCATTGTGGACTTTAGCTCATAGGATATTAAGAATTTGATTAACCTTGTTAACTGACAACGTTAACTCAGATAGGTTAGCATGGTTTAACTTAATCTGTAGTTTTATTCTTTGCAGGAATCTTATTCCTAAGAGGTGAAACAGTTTTCTTCTTCCTGATATCTACAGTTACCTGCATCTTTAGATAGCCTTTTCCTGCATTCTATTTATGATGCAGCCACTCGCCTCCATTAGCTATTCCAGTGCTATCTTATACTATGATAACATAACGTTCCCAATTCTTTCATTGATTTTGATATCCGGCGTGTTTACTCGCCTGTGTTGTACTGTAATCTCGGATAATTGGTACTTTCTCGTTAGT
The DNA here is from genome assembly GCA_933226995.1 of Candidatus Nitrosopolaris rasttigaisensis. Taxonomy (GTDB): domain Archaea; phylum Thermoproteota; class Nitrososphaeria; order Nitrososphaerales; family Nitrososphaeraceae; genus Nitrosopolaris; species Nitrosopolaris rasttigaisensis. Next base: position 10,929 of record CAKOFP010000230.1, read on the forward strand.
ATGTGCTCTAAATAGACACTCTGTCTGTCTACCTGGTAGATGGAAATCGATAAGCATGTATCCAAGCAACTCTATAAAAGAATATGGGTACAACTAGGGCTTGCCTCTCATACCGTCATTCAGCGTCTCCAATTCCTTATTCCAACTATCAATTACATCAAAATCTAGAACTATTTCACGAACTCTGACTAAGGTCTCATTATACGAAATCCAGCCAACCACAATTCGAGAGCCATAATCAAGCTAAATGCCGTAAAATGTCGATTAACTCTTTATAATGATAAAAGTATTTTCTAAGGTTTGTCCACTCGGTCCTGCTAGGTAAGAATATTCTTTGTAGTCAATTATTTGTGTTTGATAATCAAGTATTCTTAAGAACATCACACCCTGAGGAGTTTCAGAAACCAAGCCTTTGCACGATGGACACCGGGAATAGTGAATTCTCTTGCAATTACGATAGGACTGTTTAACTGATCTATTAGGGACAACAAGTGGCTGTTGTTGAAAAAGCTAAATTTTCCGATAGTTGCGCTCGTCACTACTAAATCAGGTTGAGATGCATTAACAGCAGATAGAATCAAATCGGCAAATTTTTCACTATTCTTTCCTGTTTCCTCTGACAAATAAATTTCATTAAATTCAACTCCGACTTGTTCGAGGTACTCTTTACGCTTGTTATCTTGAGCAACACGATCCTCGAATTCCTTAACGTCCTCTGCAGGTTGGTCTTCACGTCTTTTATTTACCGCTAATACACTTACATTGAACTTTCCGGAGTGTTCTAGCCAGCTCGTTGCTTTTAGTACAAGGTCGGAATGATATCCGCCATCATATAAAACAACCATATTCTTTTTCAGACTCCGTTCAGGCGTGCGTGCAACAGGTGTCAAATCCTCACTACCTTTAACTGAGGATTCAAATAAAGTAAGGTCATCTCCGGTTGTTCTAATAGCAAGCACGTTACAGGTACTTAGCGTTTGAAGTTTCTTATTATTTCTGTATGTTTCAAAATCAGTAATTAGCAAATCAATTTTTTGTTCCTCAATCGTTGCCAATACTGCCTCGCTTGTATCATGAGAAATCCTAACCAGATAGTGATTCAAAATATTTTCTTGTTCTAACATTTTCTCCAACGGCTCAAATGATTTTCTGGCAGCATCTGCGAACGCAGTTCCTGCAGATAGTGGTGTTTGATTTGGCACTGTAATTACTCTTAATACATTGACTTCGCCATCATTTTCTTTGGCAACCCTTATTGCATACTTTATCAACCTGTCAGGATTTTCTGGAGTATATGGAATCAAGATTCTGAATTCCTTTCTGGCTAAATGCCCTTCGCTTGTTACAAGAGGGGCATAATGCTCAATTTCTTTTTTGAAAGTATACATACGATAAAGTGCAAATCCGACTAATATCCAGAGAGCCGAGATAACCCAACTCAAAGGCTGAGTGACTAGCAAGTATAACGCAAGACCGAGTTTAAGGAAGACACCTACAATTGGAATTATTGGAAAAAAAGGAATCTTAAATCCATAGTTTAGTTTATCGCCATACATTCTTCTTATATTGATAACAGCGATATTTACCTGAGTAAACAGCAGTAAGAAAATGACTCCAGCGGCTACTGCTATCTGATCAAGAGGAAGTGCATAAGCCATAACCGCCATTATTACACCCGATATCCCGATGGCAACATGGGGTGTTTTATGTCTGGGATGTATAGTGCTTAGCCGGTGTGGCAGATTGTAGTGTCTTCCCATTGCAAACGAGACTCTAGAAGAAGAAAATGTAGTGGCATTTAATGCTGCTAAGCTGGAGACAATACCTCCCCCAAGCACTATAAACGCCCCGTATGGAAGAAAGAGTGCAGCAGCTTTCGTAATACCCAGATCACCGTAATGACCTATGTATTTCCATGCGGGAACACCTGGAGGAAATATTGCGCCTATGGAAACGAAGGCAACAAGACAGTACAGAACAACCACGATTGCTAGAGAGGTAAAAATGGCCCTTGGAATGTTTTTCTTTGGATTCTTTACCTCTTCTCCTGTTTGTACTATTATCTCGTAGCCCTCAAACGCGATGAATGTCAAACCCATAGCAGCAACAATCCCGCCTATGCCATTTGGCAGAAAATCAGCAAAATTTGCTTTCCAGTTTGGATGTGCATGAATCGTCCAAAAACCTGCACCTATCAAAGCGGCGATGGCTCCGAGCTGAACTATTGTGACTATTGTTCCAGCTTTGCCCGTCTCTGAAACTCCTTTAATATTGATATATGTAAAAGCAGCAATGGAAGCTACTGCTATTAACTTATCAAATGGAATAATTCCTAGCAGGGGATGGTCTCCAAGAATATTTACCATTTTCAATAGACTGAAAAGAAATGACCCAAATCCTACAGCGTACAAGCTTCCAGCAACTATATGTGCAAACCACGCCATCCAGCCACTTATGAAAGCATTTGGCCTTGGTAATCCTTCCCTAACCCACAGGTAACCGCCGCCAGCTTCTGGTATAGCGGAGCCGAGCTCTGCATATCCCATGGCCGTAAAAAGAGTGATTATTGCATTAATTATAAAGGCAACAATAACGGAACCCCCTGCTAGACCAATTGCTGGACCCGTGAGGACAAATATAGCTCCTCCAACTAGGCCCGCTATGCCGATCATCATGACGTCCACAAAACCCAATGAACGGACTAAGTGTTCTTGTGGCGGTGTATCATCGTTGTAGCGGGTAGACAAATATTCTATCTACTCTCGCCCTGATGTGTCCAATAGTAATTAAAGGTTTAGAAATTTGTATAGTCGGATTTCACAATATTTTATGAAAAAAAAGAGTCTCTCATGTTTGTTCATATAAATATTGGAGGATATTATCCAACAGAATATATTTTGACTATCTCTTTATCTCCAATACCCTAATTTTTGTAACGCTCCTATCCACTTACTTCTTTGTATTATTCCTAAATAAAGTAAAGAAGATCCAATAAAGCTTGGAATTGTTGCACCAATCTGAGACCATTGAAGAATGTAAATTGGAGACAGCGAGGATAAAAGATAATACAGCAATACACCAAACGACCATGCGACAATTGCCGGAAATCCAATTTTTAGGACATTGTTTCCGTACATCATATCCTGTGCATATTGCCGCCGCTTGACAATATAGTAGTCTGACAGAACGACCCCAAATAATGGTACGAAAACAGATCCTATCAAAAGAATAAAAGTCTCATACTGGGAGATAGGAATCATAATGGCAAGAACAGTACTAAGGGCTGTAAAACCAATTATCAAATAACGCTGTTTAATTTTGTGAAATATACTTTGAGTAGAAACTGATGAAGAATAAACATCTGCAAATGCATTAGTAGTCTCGTGTAAAATAAACATAAATAAAAGAAACCCGAAAAATATTGATTGGATCGCAAGAATTATTGCAACAACATCAGAATTGCCAACAAGTACGCCTCCAAAATAAAACAAGATGTTAGTAATTGCAAAACCCACAAATGTGCCCCTAAAGGCGCCCTTGCTATCTTTTGCAAACCTGTTATAATCAGCTACTAGCGGCATCCATGATACAGGTAAAGCTATTACAATATCGAGGGCAGAGAAGAAGGACATTCCAGCTCCTCCAGATGCTGATAGCAGTTTCGAAAGATGTCCTGACATCAAAAGATTGATAATTATTAGAAACGACGCAGCATATACTACCCAGATCGCAAATTTTTCCAACCACTGTCTTACAACCGTAAGTGGGCCCACAATACCAAGCAGAATAACGAGAGCTCCGAATAGAATAGTCCAAAGATAATATGGGATTCGATTCCCTGTTAAGATTTCCGTAGCTTTTGACATTATCATAATTTCAAATACAGTCCACCCGATCAGCTGCATTACATTTAATATGGCGGGAATAGAAGCTCCATGAATACCAAATGACGGTCTGGTGCTGATGAGAGATGGAACTGCATGATCGCTACCAATCTTTCCTGCAAGAGCTAGAAGCAAAGAGCCTGCAATAGAACCGACTATAATTGCAGGTACCGCATCAATAAACCGAGCGGCTGTCAGAAAAGATCCCGCAGAGAAAACTAGCAGTCCCACGCCTAGGCTTGACCAGAGCACAAAGTACTCGATTCCTCTGAGCGACCTATCTTTTGGCGGAATAGGTTCTATACCCCACTCCGGTAGCCTCCTTATTGGAAACATTTTTCTATTATCTGTACCAGTAGGTCATATGAATATGAACATGTCGAGACGTTACTGGTTAATGATTACACATGTTAGCTAACATAATTATCAATTAAAGTTATTGCATTAATCGATTAGAGCGAACTCTGCTCTACAAAATTTGACTAAACCCTTAGATGCATCTATAGCGCTTAATCGCAACTGCCAACGAAGTACCTATCAGAGAATGCACTAAAACGAATCAAAAGGAAACAGAGATATATTATACCTTTGCAGAGGATGTCTGTCAGCGGGGTGGGGAAGCCAGATCCTTATAAAAGTGAGGCTAGGTGATCCCGGCGGGCTCATAACCCGCAGAGCGGTTTCCACTTTTGCATTTCGCACGTGGCCGCAGGTTCAAATCAACCCCCCGCTACTAATTTTTCAAGACGAGGTAAAAAACCATCTTGCCATTAATTCCGATCTTGGATTAAAGCCTAATGACTTCTTTTCTATACCATATCTGTGGATGGGCTTGGTTAAATGCCTATGAGATTTCGGCGTCGGAATGTAGAGTCCTGTCAGGATATCTCTATCCCGAAGCACTGGGATTTTCTTGGCGTTGCCGTCCTTGTAGCCACACCTATCACATTGAAATCCCTTGTTCTTACCTTCTGACTTCATTTTCTTTGTACAGTGCTTGCAGGACGGATTAGTCAGATCGTATATCTGTACAATTTTCAAGATAGAAATGTATTCTACATTTAAAATTGGAGGACGATTACATGATGCGTTTCGGACACCACATCCTATCTCGATCACATCGCCTATTTCCATTTGTGAGGCTATATTTGTCAGACCTGTTGGTTCATATACTGCGGCCGAACCTGTAATGCCACCAGAATCCTCAATTCCGAAGAATACATGTCCTCCTTGTATGGTTTGTGGTTTTGTGATGACCTTACCGCGTACGTAACCAGCCGTGTAAACTCTGATTGCTGATAACTTCAATTCATTTTGCAAATGCATATTAGTTCCTTGATTTGAGCGAAAGACCATATATCCATCCAAGATCTCTTCCGGCTGTAACCATTCTAACGACGAAACCACAACTTCTGGACTTTCACCCCTTATACCGCAAAAAACGGGATCTGGACCGTGTGGAGCAATCAACACACGTCTGTGGTTTTGATCATAGTTATTGAAGGTATTCGGAAACGTTCTCTTATCATACTGAATTACTCTAGTCGCATTTATTTGTCTCGTTGTCCCATAGTTCGTGCATTTTCTGTATGCTATAGCCTCAAACGTGTGATCTCCATCTTCCAAACTACCAATTGCAGCTAGTGAGCCTACTAAGCCTTGACCATTTCCAAAAGTGAAATGGCGAACGCAATTTTCTTTTGCTATTTTTTCCGCCTTTTGCTTACTTAGAATATCAAACATTGCAAACCTACCAAATTCCTTGAGCGCTTCCGGGACTAGTCCTCCATTTAAAAATGCTACACCAGGATTTGCACCCATCCCTATGGCTGATTCTTTTTCGACAAGTTGTCTTATATCTTGAATTATTTTTTCGTGGTTTCTTGCCATAACTCTTAAGCAGACTGCTCCATTCCCACGGGTCTTCAATGGGATATTGGGATTTAACCTAACCAATAACGGATAGTCGACGAACTTTGTATCTGGATTCTTTAGTAAATGTCCCGTAATCTTAAATGCGAGATGTGTCGTGCATTTTCCACATGTTGAATCTGTGTCATCAAATCCGATATGAAGAATCATATCCTGGCTTATAGTGCAAAGATCGGACGTTGCTATTGTGGTCGTCGCACCTGCCTTCGCCATATCGATCATAATGCCACTATATGAAATAAGGAATGACGTCCAAATATTAATTGTAACTACTAAGTTTCAGATTATTACACCAGACCATGAAGATAAACCGAATATTCATGCATATAGAATCACCAAGAACATATCTATGTTTTTGTCGGTTACACGTCTGTATAGAGTCCGCATATGTGGATATATACTAAAAAGAGCATGTACATTAGTAGCCATCCTATTGCATGCCTCTCCTTATCGTTCAGAAAAACCTGTTCTGAAAACTAATTGTTTGATAAACTTCTAGTGTTTTCGATGTCAACTGAAAATAGGAAGAGGACCGGTGACTCCACAAGCATCAAGTGCCATGCATTTGGTATGACCTTTACAAGTGAATAGGATAAGGAACAAATTGGAAGATGGGTAACGTCAGTGATCTACTGGCGTGGGTTAGATGCTTCCTAGTAACTAAATTTAGTTTAATTCATTCATTCATATTCTTTATTTCGTGATGTACCTGAGTCGCTCTGACCTGCGTACAAATGCCTTTCATGTGAGGCCATTCCTCAACTAAACGGAGAATCGAGTCACAATGGCCTCAGATGTTTTTCTTGGATTGGAAGGGTACGTGGCATTAGATGCTAGGTTAGATTGTTGAGAGAGAATGCCGCATCCTGATGCCTTCGAATTGCCCTGACACTATTACTAAACAATAAGTTTATTCCGAATCATTTTTAATAATGGACAAGAGATTGTATTCATGTGAAAAAGTCAATAGCAGACATAGACTTCACGAAACGAAATGGTCTAATCCCAGTGGTACTTCAGGATAGAAAAACAAAGGATATCCTAATGCTTGCCTATACTAATAAAGAAGCCCTTGATAATACCTTAAAAACAGGAAACGCTTGGTTTTGGAGCACCTCACGCAGTAGACTATGGATGAAGGGCGAGGAGTCTGGAAATATCCAGCCTGTTAAGGAAATACGCGTGGATTGTGACGCTGATGCTTTGCTATATGTCGTAGATTCAGAAGCCGCTGTGTGCCATACTGGCAACCGCTCATGCTTCCATAACAAACTAGTGGATGACAAAAATTGAGTGAATTTACACAAAGTTACTAAA
>CAKOFP010000231.1 GCA_933226995.1 Candidatus Nitrosopolaris rasttigaisensis
AACATGCAATTCACTCAAAAAGAGGCTTTATCGCTACGACCTAATTTTTGCAGCTTCGGCAATCATCGTCTACCCGAAGAGATCAAGTAAGCAAGTACGTATGGAATGCTGTTCAGGCGATGACATAAAAAGAAGCTTCTACTGTGCACAAAAGTCAGATATCATACATCTAGTATGATACGAATATGAAGAAGATTAAATTTCAATATAAGATATGGCATATATTCGTATAGACTGGACACCTACTAAAACAACACGATAGATACTCGCCAGGAACTACGATATCCAAAGCGTCATAAAGTTAATAATGAATCTTTGGCATATACCTAGAAGTGTATCTTTGAAGGCCATATATACTAAGAAAGTAGCGTCCACAAGGAGAACATCCAGTGTAAAGAACGGAAGGAGAAAGCAAGATGAAGAGGAGCTTTACATAGGTACCGCTGAGTCAGAGCATATAGAAATGTATCTAAAAGCCTTATGGTATATTGTTGAAAAAGGCGAAGAACCCAAAATAAGCTCGATTGCCAAATTACTGAACATTAGTCAACCATCTGTCGTCGAAATGCTTCGCAAGCTAAACGAAGCCAATTTGGTAGAATATGAGAGAGGCAGTATAGTAAGAATTACATCTCAAGGCAACCACGTCGGTAGACAAATGATTCGTAATACAAGGCTGCTCGAAGTAATGATGAAATATGCGCTAAAGATCGATATAGATGAGGAAATGGCCTGTGGCATAGAGCATCATATGAATAACGAATTTACTGATGCTTTATGCACGTTATTAAAACACCCGAGGAAATGTCCCCACGGTCATAATATTCCTTCTGGAAAATGTTGTAATAGAAGCAGTTAGATGAATATCTGCTTCAGTATCCTAATTTAGATTGTTTTGAATATGATAGTATAATCCAATAAAAATGTTTAAATAGTGTGTTAGGAAGACCTAACTAGGTTAGCCTAATATGAATAAACCCAGCGACATTCCTGTTTTTCGCTCTCCTATTGGTCTTCGAGGCTACCGCGATTTCACGAATATCGTACCTTACTTTAATGGTATAAAAAAAGGAATGGTACGACAAGAGACGTGTTATACACGAGTATGGTGAGGTGATAGTATGATGGAGTATTGGCAACTTTTGCTTCTAGGATCCATAGCTGGTTTTACAATATTCCTTGGCTTACCTTTGGCTGTACTGCAGAATGTAAACCCAAAAAAGAAAGGATTCCTCAATGCGTTTGCAATAGGAATTTTGGTTTTTCTTATAATAGATGTATTTGGTCATGCTTGGCAATCAGTTGGAATAGCTGCACAAGGCGCTTTTGCAGGTAAATCTCCTTTGGGAAATGCAGTATTTGATCTTCTTGCAATGTTTGGAGGGCTTGCAATAGGACTTCTGGGTCTCGTCTTTTATGAGAGTAGATTCATGATGTCTAAGGGTGGTCATAATTCAACAGCAACGATGAAATCGTTCCTGCGAAACCGACAAGAAGCATCAGCAAAGGATGTGGTCAAAGATGGTAGTGGCAATAAAGCTAGTGACGGTAGTCAACAAGAACAACAATTACTGTTGCAAGAAATAAATGCATACAAATTATCCACAATGATCGCAATAGGCATAGGCGCACATAACTTTAGTGAAGGACTTGCAATAGGCCAATCCTACATATCGGGTGCAATAGGATTAGCAATACTCTTGATAATTGGATTTGGATCACATAACGCAACGGAGGGTTTTGGGATTGCCGGCCCATTGACAGGTCTGGTGAGAAAACCAAGAATTCGCTTCTTAATTATGGCCGGCTTAATTGGAGGTGGCCCTACATTTGTTGGGACCATTGTCGGTAGCTTCTGGAATTCTACAATAGCTTATGTGTTATTCTTGTCTATGGCAGGCGGAGCATTAGTCTATGTTTCAATGTTGATGTATAATTCTGGTAGACGACAGACCACAAACAATATCATGATGGTGGGTATATTTGTTGGATTGTGTGCTGGTTTTGTGACTGATTTAATAGTTACACTTGGGGGAGCATGAGAATAGGGCGCAGAGATTTAGAGTAGAAAGGATAATTCTAGTGCTTTATGCGGGCTGCGTACGATATTCATGCGCATTAGGGTCATGTATGGCAAGGTGGCTAGCAGTATTTACCATTGCAAGAATTCGATCAACGACAGCTAGATTATATGCACAACAGACCACAGATAGCGTGAGCTAGTCTTGGCACCTTCCTCATGCATTGCTTTATTAATATTGTCGTGGGAGAGAAGTAGATGACCGGCGTACCTAACCCATCTTCTCGCGGTCAACATGTTATGCTTTTGTATGATATCAATTCTAACCGCGACCTTGCCGCAATAAACTACATCAATCAAGGACTAGCAGAAAAGCAGCTTTGTATCTATGCCTCTGTTAATGCATATGACACATCACACTTATCCAAGATTTCTTCTCGGATTAAAAATTACGAAGAAAACATCGATAAAAGAAACCTGTTCATCGTAAATCTGAAACCATTTTATGATTCTGCTTTAGCAGGCGATCTAACACCATTCGAGGAGTTCAAAGTACAATTACAACAAGAACTAAAAGACAGAGACGTACTTATTGTTGCTGATTGTGCTGATAACCTCTTTAGGAATAAACACTTTGATCAGTGCGAGCTAGTTGAGAAGTGGTGGCAAGAGAATTATATAGAATGGCGAAAACTACGACAAAATCATATTACTATCATATGTCCTCATTCAGGCTCATTACTAAGCAAGCATCCATTCGACTGCCACAAGCATCAGATTTTTCATAACCATACCCTGACCATAGATACAACCAGTCGCCGTAGAGTGACAGGATACATAACGGCCAAGGAAGTTGCAGAGTCAGCCATTTATCCACTAGAAATCCCAATCCAGATTCTCATTGCAGAACCAGAACGAGATCTGCAACAGATATACAGGATTTGGCTCCGTTCAATGGGCTTCAAAAACATAGCAATTACAGATAGTGGCAAGAAATGTCTAGATGAGCTTCTCAAAATCACAGAGACAAGCAAAAACAAAACCCACGGATTTGAAATGATTATTATTTTGGATACACACCTTAAGGACATTCCATGCATTCAGGTTGCTAGAGAGATTGTTAATAAAAGACCAGACCAGCGAATTATCTTTACAACTACTTTGACTCCGGATAGTGTTAGACAAGACCTTTACTCAATTGGGATCAAGAATAATAATGAGATACTGTTGAAGCCATTTAGATTTTCTAAGCTATTATCGTTGATAGGTATGAGTAGTAATATGTGCTAGTTCGTCTGGTATTAGAAAAAGATCTTCGAAACGTCACATCGTGTGCTGACTAACCAAATTAGCTAATCCTGATTCCTTAAAAGAGTGACTGCAATGCACACCTATTGTAATAGATCTATCCAAGCCCACATAATATAGGTAAATCTAAGCCGCCCTTAAGAGTAATTGGGATCCTATTTTTGAAAAATATGTCATTTATGGAATATTAGAGTCTTGGAAAAAGATAAATCTGTTCCGGCTTTAAGCCAATGGCAATTCAAAGATTGGTGAAATACTTCGAGTAGACAGAAAAGTACAGGTATAACATGGTCTTCAATTGATATCGCGATTATTTCCGGATACACCGGTGAGGTCGGACTGCTTGATGCTTAGTGAGTGGTGCTTCGATATTGGCAATAACACGATTCCTAGGAGAAGACTTGAATATAATACGTCTAGCATTAGAAAGCGATGGAAATTGATGGTTGTATTTTGATTTACTTTATTTCGTTAGATTGCTCTATCGGAGTTGATAGCTAAATGTTAAAATAGCTGATTTTTGTCATAGCAAAACAATGACTCAGTTAATGCTTAGATGTAGGAATTGTGGCTCCGAATTTCGCTCCCTGATAC
>CAKOFP010000232.1 GCA_933226995.1 Candidatus Nitrosopolaris rasttigaisensis
AGATTACTAACTCTATCCCAAGCCCTGATCGGATCTGAACTCATATAGGTTACAGACAGATCCGAAAGCCATAGAATTTCACCAATGGATTGGATTTTATCTAAATCCTCTCCTTGGTTCTCGAGTTCAGCTAAGAGCTGTGCGAACCTTTCTTGAGAATGTTTTTGTTTAAAATATGGAAAATCTGTGCGCCAGATCAAGGCTTCTACAATAATACTTTCAATGGGTTTTTTTTGTTCTGGCTTGAGATATTCGGGGTGGGTGGTTGCGAATTCTATAGCTGGCAATAATACAGGTTTATACTCTCGAAAATAATCCTCAAAATCAATTCTATTCATTGTAAAATAAGCATCATGAATTCTTGTTTTGCATATCTCATTAATTGTCCTCGTAACCTTTGGGCCTTTTGGCGTCTTCATGTCCCCGTTTTCCGTTGAAGAATACGTTTGCGCAGGATCATAATCATGCAGGAGGGAAGCTACAAGAATTAACTCATAATCTCTTGAGCTGAAATCATACTTACGAAACTCCTTTGGCATCATCTGCAGACTCATGTAGCCTACCTCAAGACTATGATGGAAATTGTGATATTCGCTTGAGCCCTCTCCAATCCCCTGTTTGGAATATGCATTTTTAAGGAAAAGCATAAGTATGCGCAAATTGTCTATTCGATCATCCGATAATCCTCTCTGTGTAGCTAATTCTATTACGGCGGCGGCCAATTCATCGTCTTGTACATTGGCAAGATTCTCATTTGTATCACTGACTATACGTTTTTTTAGGCCCGGAAAATGTCGTGTTGCTTGTCTGTAAATAGCTTGAAGCGGCAAACTTTTGTTAAGGTAAATTCCAAATGCCGTCGTCGGCCACGGATATCGTATCCTAGGTTTTTCACGCTCGATAATTTCATTTGCAGTGCGTACGAGATTTTTGTTGAGGTCAGCAATTAAATAATTCAATTGCGGACCGTCAAGGCTCAATCGTTCTTTCTGTTCCACAAATCTCACACGTTCGGTGTTCATTACGGACCATTGAGGGATCTTGACCCTGTAACGATAGTTCCTTCGCGATCCACCACGGAGAAAAGAAGCACCACTACCCTGATTCAATTCCTTGTATGTAACCGCGACGTTTCTCCTCCCAGATGTAAACGGCAAGTCCTGGTCCTTTACAACTTGTAATATCACTTCTCTATTAGCAACTTGGAGTCCAAGTAAAATGTGCCAGTACTTCCCTTTGTCAAGCCAGCTTGGAGCTTGGGTTTCTTTGTCCCAAAAGTCTATTGGACCGAGAGGGACGTAACCATTTTCATATTCTTTGGTTTCAGGATTATAGGAATGATATTCATGGTCACCTATCATAGGATCAAGCTTTCTGGCCAGATCTCTTGCTGCTTTGACTAGATCTCCGGTTCTGGAGAACTCCTGGTATGCCATTACTCCCCAGACACTGCCAAGAGCACTGAATAATGTGAATAAACTGGCTTCAATGTCAACATGGTTTAATGCTAGATATCGCGGCACAAGAGGAATTCCGAACCAGCCAGTAGATAACATGCCCGTAAAGACAAGTGTGATGGATAACCATCGAGCAAGATCATTATATAGTAGGCTAAATGATTTCTCGGCAATGTATGAATCACGATGGCGATCATTCATACAAACATTTCACACCCCCATATCTGCTCTAATTTCAACACTTATACGTTCCTTGTAACACATTACCTTTTATTGTATGCTGACCATGCTTATTTCAGAAAGTGCTATTAAAAGAGTCTTGTTTCTAGTCGGCGGATATTAAAATTTTTATCAGGTACAAATTATTTGCTTAGCAAAAATAGATTCAACATCAAGCCACAAGAAAATGAAACAATATGGGCTATAAACTTGTAATAGTTAAAAGTACGTATTAGTTGATTTTACTGATAGTTTCATAGAATAGTTCCCACGTGTCAGTCTTGTGTCTACCCCATTGTTCGAAGCAGATAACCTCTTCCAATCCCATCCGGGGTAGCCAGCCGGTTTTTTCAAGGTCCGGTTTATCTGAAAATTCGCTTACGTATCCTAAACACAAATATGCCACAGGTCTAACAAAATCTGGAATTGATAGGATTCTCTGAAGATCTTCGTTTGCGAGAATACTTACCCAACCGATTCCAATTCCTTCAGATCTAGCAGCGAGCCAGAGATTTTGAATCGCGCAACACACACTATATACGCCTGTTTCTGCAATCGAAGTTCTACCTAGTACAAATGGTCCAAACCTTGTAGGGTCGTACGTAACGCAAATATTGATAGCAGAGTCCAGTATTCCCTCAAGCTTGAGTGAAAGATATCTTTTCTGCTTTGCTTTATCACTATCGAGCATAGAGACGGATTTCTCTCGCTCTCTAACAAAGGAATCTTTGACCTGCTGCCTAATCTCGTTAGCCTTTATCAAAATGAAATTCCAAGGTTGTGAAAACCCTACCGATGGTGCATGATGAGCAGCATTAAGAATCTTTGCGAGTATATCATTGGGGATTTCTTTGTTTATAAAATGTGAACGAACATCGCGTCGCGAAAATATCGCCTTATAGAGTCCATCTTTTTCGCATGCTGAAAACGGATCATTGGCACGCATCCTAAATTGTAGAAGAATGTTCCCCGTATTAGATTTATGGATCTGAGGTATTCATTTTTCATTTAATTTATAGATCTCGCCCATTGCGTACGCAATATTTTTTTGCGCTCTGACAACATTCTCTTCATACAAGTCTATTCCCGTGAAATTTCTTCCAAGGTAGGTACAAGCTATACCGGTCGTTCCTCGGCCTGCAAATGGATCAAGAACCCAATCACCCTTCTCTGTAGCAAATTTGAGAATTCGAGAAACCAGAGCTTCAGGAAATATTGCGAAATGTTCGTTTCCATAATGTGCTCTATTAGCAATTTCCCACACATTACCGGGATTCTTACCACTGGAATTACAGACTGCAAAAATAGGGTAGTGCTTATGGCCCCCTATTCTTCTACGTGTTGCGTGACGCTTAAATTTCCGGTAACATGTTGGGCAGTATTTTTCTGGATCATATCCATAAGCAAGAGATATCTCACTTGTTGTGGGCAATTCTTCAATTGGTGTCTTAGATTTTGCGTTGTGTATAATTGCCAGAATTTTAACAATCTTTTCCTTGTCTCTATTCTCAGGTTCATATTGAACCAAATGTGAGGGTGGTGTTTTATTCCTCCCCCCTATGGCTTCGTTACCCTTGGTTCTTACTTTATTCATGGCGGTGAAACATTTTTCGTTCTTGGACAAAAATAGAATTACTTCATAAGCTTGTGTAAAGTTATCCTTGGAGCTACTGGAAACATTGTTTTTCTTGTACCAAATGATATCATCCCTGAATATATAGCCTGTTTCAACCAGTTTAAGCGCTAGTCTATGTGGTATCATGAGTTTTAAATGATTCCTAAGCGTATCGCCAAAAATGAGCCAGAGACTAACGTCA
>CAKOFP010000233.1 GCA_933226995.1 Candidatus Nitrosopolaris rasttigaisensis
AATCTTATCGTTTTGAGTTTGCTAGAGTCTATCTTCAACGATTATTCTATGAGGATATTGTAAAAAAGATAATCAACATTTGTCATGAAAGTGACGTCTATGTTACTACAGGGGGTTTTATTGAGAGTAATAGTACAAGCCTCTTAAGCGGTTGATAAATACCTTGAAGAGTGCAAAACTTCGGTGAAATCATTGTAATTTATGCCGTATGATATCTGCAAAATAGTTGCTATTTTTCTCTCCGCATATGACAACAAAAAGGTAAACCTAAACATAATTTAAGGGCAGAGATTTCATACCAGGTGATCCATGAAATTAATCAAATCAAGGATATTGTTCGATGGTGTCGATGAAAAAGAGAATCTGCTAATCGGATTTGAGGGCGATGAAATAAAGTATGTTGGGAGCAAAAAACCTGAAGACACAGGTAGTGAGATAATTCAAGAAGGCGATGATATTGTTGTCACTCCAGCATTCATTGATTCACATAGTCATATTGGGATGGTAAGATCAGGTGAGCCAGGGAAAGAGGAGGAATCTAACGAACAAATGAATTCGGTGTATCCTTTGGTAAATGCATTGCACAGTGTCTACATGGATGATCCATCCTTTACTGAGTCAGTCGAGAGTGGTATTCTCTATTCTACAGTACTACCAGGCAGCGGAAATATAATCGGAGGAAAAGCAGTTCTGATACGTAATTTTGTTCAGGATATTGATCAGGCATATATCATGGATGTTGGAATCAAAGCGGCATTGGGATATAATCCGCGTAGTACCATGAAGTGGAAGGGCAATAGGCCGTCAACACGCATGGGTGCTGTAGCAATGCTGCGTGAGAACTTCATTAAAGCCAGAAAAATGCAAGCACTTTTGCAAAGAGAAAAGAAAGTCATAGATGAGGTAGAGCCAATTACAGAGGTATTCATGGATATACTCTCAGGCAAGTTCAAAATGATGTTCCATGTTCATAAAGAAGATGACATTATGGTACTAATTCAACTAGTAAAAGAATTTGGAATAAAAGCTATTGCAAATCACTGCTGTGATGTACACAGGGAAGAAGTTTTTGTAGCCTTAAAAGCATCCTCAATACCAATTATCTACGGTCCTATGGATGCATTTCCATACAAGGTAGAATTGAAGCATGAAAGTTGGAGAAACGTAGAGAAATTATTGAAATCTGGCGCAAAATTCTCTGTTATGAGCGACCATCCTGTCATTCTGCAAAGAAATATCCTTTACAGCTTAAGGCATATGCTACGCTTCGGTTTATCTAAAGCTAATGCAATATCCAAAATCACTAAGGATGCTGCAGAAATCGTAGGTCTTAAAAATATAGGACAGATCAAACCAGGCTTTAAAGCATCATTAGTTGTTTGGAATGGAGACCCTTTTTCGCTATCTAGTCATCCTATACTAGTTATTGGAGAGGGAAGAATAGTTTTTGATGAACGATAAAGTATTGGAATAACGTAGTTTTAACATCGAGATCCAACGATGACATTTGGAATAATCAGGAAAAATTGCAAGTCACCTTTGAATATCAGCATATGTGGGTTTTGAAATAAAACATCTTCTGGGTCTGGTATGTATGTCGTATTTGCATACCTTACCATAGTTTTAATGTCTATTCTCCAACGGTTGTAGTTCTGTTAGAAAGTCCCTGTAATATATGGAGGTTTACGATGATCTCTGATAGGTTTGTATTGAATTGAAACTTTTGTAACCTCAAAATCATGTTGTGATAGCATGAGAACGATGATCCAGGATGGAGTCGTTACTACTAAGCTTTTGAGTGCGCGCTGCGTCACAAGAATTGGACCGAGGAGATTTACGTCGAGCAGCTTGTAAAAGTCTTCGCGTGAGATTTGTCCTACGGGCCTGAATTCGACAATCGCGGCATTGTTGACTACGACATCGACATTCCCAAACGCCTTGTCGGATTCATCGAAGAGATGGTCAACATCGGCTTCAATGGAAACATTGGCGTGCACAGAGATGGCTTTGCCGCCTTTTCCTAAATCTCAGCTACTACACACTCTGCCTCATTGTGCGTGTTGGCACCAGCAGGTGAGTTTTCACTAACGTATTGGATTGCGAGATCCTGTCAATATCCGAAGTGCATTGCCACCATGAAGGCGATAATCACGACAAGCAGTGCCACCTCGATGAGACCTATCCGCCGGATGAAATGCGCCGCGCCGGTCTGATACTCGTCCCCCCAGACAATTGAATCTGAAAGAAAATGAGAGGCAAAGTTGAAACCTAAAGAATACAGAAAATATCATGCATATAGGTTATACCATGAGCATAAACTAACTCAAACCCAGATTGCAGACACTTTAGGCGTATCTATCGGAACGGTCCATAGTGATCTTCATTCGATAAAGCAGTAGTATAAAGAACAGTCCTCATTAGGCAAGCTTCTTCTCAGGCGTAAAGGTAAATCCTTCAATGAGTTTTGGGATATTCTGGGAAGACCAGAGAAACATGGTAAGCAACTAGGAGTATTATCTCATGAACTTATGCTGGTTGTGGTTTTAATGGCCATAGAATTCTTGTGAATGTCCACAGAGAGTCAAAATATTCTTTCTCAGCCTGCGTGGCCAACTGAAGTATTTTCTCTCTTATTGCTTGTGTGGACCAAGATTGGGTAAGGCGATGCGAACTTTCATACACAAGGAGTAAGTCACTTGATATAAAGAGGTCTATCAGTATCACTGGTATAACACCGATATAACCCATCCATCGTGGGAGAGCCACATACGGTTAGTTTCGGCTGCGTTCAGAAATCTTCAGAAGAATGTTCATTTGTTATTTTGTTTGCTTGTGCCGACCGAATATTGTGTTATAATGTCAAGTATTGTCCTGCACTTCGGATTAGGACATGCTAATATTGCAAAATTAGTTTGTTCCTCCATGATTCCAACAATCTGAATAGTTTCTGGTGGAAATGTGTGTTTGCAAAATGGACAGCGAACCTTTAGTGGTTTATTTAGCTCGTTTCGTCCAAACATATCATTCATTGAGCCCTTTTTCATTTGCTTTGCATCTTATCGCGTATTGTCTTCGTACCTTCGAACAAGTTCTTGCAAGATATTTAATATTGTGGAGAAGTTTTCCAGTTGTTTACGTGAGTCACAGTATTATAACATAATTTTGTTAGTTTCTTTACGGAAGGATGAATGATAATATCACATATATGTAAATGACTAATTTCTGCCTTGTAATTGTTGTATGATGGTTGTTGGTTCGACTGCGACAACAATTGGTAATGCCTTAGGGTCCGGCCACCTACTTCACCCAAATTTAATGTTTTAATGTTTGAAAGCCGAATATTTTGGGTAGTAAATAATATTATCAGATCTTTAATCGATTAGATAGCCCTATTTGGGCACGGTTACTAAAGTAACCTATATGGGTTTTCCAGAGATAGACCATAGAATGCTATCGTATCTGAGTAAAGAAGGCAAAAAGTTCTTCTGGAACTTAGAATATCCTTTAAGTCAACTGACTGTAATGTATAACATACATCCAAGTATAGAGAAAGTAGAACGGATTGACATCGCTAAAATAATTTATTTTGATGGCTTGACGAAACACACATTTTTCAGTTCGCTGTTCGATATTCAGAGGGGAATGCATTGTGTATTATGCAATATCAATGGTTGAGTGAGCAGGGATTTCAATGAGATATGTGCCACTTTTTGACAATTTACTCGTATTCCACACAATCGACCGTGTATGATGTATTTGTACGTATAATGTATGTGTATAAAAATAGAGCTCACTTGATGCACATCAAGAAGATGAACAAAAGGAACCGAAAGGGATGAAACTAAGGATGAAAGTCATGAATTGGGAAATGAATCAGAACGCGAATATGTGGAGGAATAAAATTGAAAAGTTAGATTGTTTGCATGTATACCAATTCGCCTTATCTCACAACTCGATAATTAACCATTCTCGACTTGATTCCTAAGCAAGAGCTGTGTTTACAGCACCTAAAAAATTACCAATTGTAACCGGTTTTTTTATAATATCTTCTGTAGTCTTTACATCAGGTAATATACTTATAAGCTCCGGTACAGCATCTAATGCAGATACAAAGAGTATCTTGATATTTCTATTAATTGCCTTCAATCTATAATAAAGCTGTAATCCGTTGAGGCCAGGCATTCTTATATCTAAAATAGCCAAATCATAATGAGACGGATTTACCGTGGCAAAGTGTGTCAATGCTTCCATAGGATCTGCAAATGCTTCAACATTAAAGCCTTCAGAAGATAAGCCTGCCTTGAAGGTGTAGAGAATGTCTGCTTCGTCGTCTACTAACAATATAGTTGGAGTATGTCTTCGATCCTGCTTCCTTTCAGGCTGGCTGAAAGTACTCCTATCATTGCGTTGCAAAAAGAATACAGGATACTTGTTAAATCCCCCTTGCTGGTCATCCGATCCTAACATCTCCTCGAAACGATAATAATTTTCTTCAATGGAAGTAAGCAAGGAGAAGGATCGTATGACTCTATGTAGGCCATCTCCTATCGCTAACCCATTTGGTGATGCCTTTGAGTTTATCTTTGCACACATATTCATAGTGGGGCCGAACAAATCATCGCTTTGAGATGTAGTTGATCTAGCAACTTCTACTCTACCATAATCAGCGCTGATTCTGTAGCTAAGAGAGGGTAATTCTTCTTCATGCAATTTTTCATTAATTGTATCACGAGCTTCTATCATCGTTATACAACATTCGATCACATCTTTAAACGAAGACTTGTTAGAAGGATCTGAGGTTTTGGGATAATAGAAGATCAAACAATCACCAACATTTTTTATTACTTTGGCTCCAAAGTTTTTCGCAATTGCCGCCATAGTGTTAAGGAAAATCCCATAGTATTTCCTAACTTTTTCTGGATTATTAATACTTGAGGTAATCCTTGTAGACTCGACTATATCAACAAAACAAACACAACAATTTTGCGATCTAATGAAAGATACTTCCTCAGTCCCAGCAGCTTGACTATTTTGATCCGAAGGATTTGGATAATTGGTTGGAGATTCACTCGCTGCTGGCATATCCTTCAAGAACAAGAGGGAGCTGGTGTTATTTAAGCGATTGAATTTCTATCTAATGAATAAAAATTGGAACCTGATCTGGAGTAGGCGGAATTATGGACCCGTTCAGGCTCACATAAGGTCAGCGGTCCAGTATAGCATACTGGCTAAGGACCAACATCTGTCTTAGTCTAGGTGATGATACTCTACAAAAATAATGAATGCAGATGACAATTTATATAATAAATTCAATTAATTCCATCTATCATGGCAGAATTTCGTCCATTCTGTTTAATACCATATTCGTATAATCATTTGTAGACAACGATGCGGATAGATCCAGCTGATCTGCTTTGAGAATATGTAAGTAGAGCAAAACTGCTGATAATTG
This sequence comes from Candidatus Nitrosopolaris rasttigaisensis, assembly GCA_933226995.1. Classification (GTDB taxonomy): domain Archaea; phylum Thermoproteota; class Nitrososphaeria; order Nitrososphaerales; family Nitrososphaeraceae; genus Nitrosopolaris; species Nitrosopolaris rasttigaisensis. Next base: position 5,453 of record CAKOFP010000233.1, read on the forward strand.
GAATAATTTCGATGTCAACTAAGATCGGGATTTTGAAAAAAATCTTAGATTTTATTCTTTTAGCAAGTTGAATATACTAATTTCATAGCCTCCTCCTTTTCATCTCCGTTGAAGTTTTCTTAAAGAAGGTTTTAGTGTGGTATTAGATAGGGCGACACTTCAATAACAATTAATGTTGCGACAATTACGGCCAATATAAGTATGTGTTCGCGTGTTAACTTCATATCATCCGCCCGTTATTTAGGAATATAACACTATATAATCATTAGATTTAGATTGTTGGTGGTATGTGACCGTGTAGCTCATGTGGGTATCATCGTCAAGTCACAGTCCACTTAAACCGTTTTGAAGAAGATTCAACAGGAGGATCGATTGAAGAAGATTTTATACGATTTGATATATTGATACTATTGACTGGTTGTAGATTGACTGTTTTTTGGCGATCTTTTCTGCCAAGCAAAAACATGAATAGGAATGGAATGGTCATGACAGCGGTTGTAATAAGGATAGGCTGAAATGACGTTGGATCAATTTTGATTCCAAAAAGTTGTAAAAAAGGAAGTGGAAAAACCGTATATATCCAAAAACCAGCAAGTACTCCTAAAATAAACTTATTTCGATTTAGAACTGAAACAAAGCTAATTTTATTTATTTTTCTTCGATCGCATGTAATACATTTTGTAGTAGTATAATTACCAGTGACATCTTCTGGGACAATACACGACGTACAGATTTTGCTTTGACAAAAATAACACTGCCTACTTGCGAACTTTGATCCGCAAATAGCACATTGAGATTCCATGCTCTCCCATAAAACGTGTTACGCAATGAGCATATTAAAAGATTCGTATATGGTCTCAGTACGATGAGAACAACACCAGCTAAAGATAAGTACATGTCAGTGTTAGGCGTTTGTGCATAATAGGAAATAGTATAGATAGACTAAAACTGGAGGCTTCCGAGTTATTGTCTTATCTGCATTTTCAGAATGTTTCAAAAATTTTTCAAAATTCAACAAATTTAAGCGTGATTTGTAAATAATGTTTCAAATTATTGTTGAGGCCTACACTTATACTTGGATAATGTCTGTTTGATGAAACTTTGAATATGGGTACTGCAGGAGAAACATTTGATATGTTCTTCCTCAATAGAAAAGAGAAAGCAAAGGACAATGGTAACAAAACTATTGCCAAATGTAAGCACTGTGCTATGGAATTTGACGATAAAGAGAGGTTAAGCGTCCATGATAAGAAGGCTCATTCCGGAAGGGGAGAAAGGAAGAAGAAAGCTTAACTAAATAAAATAATAGGACTCTTCCCCCCCGTTTATCAGATAATACTTTACGCTACCGCCACCTTAGTCGATCTCTTACTAACTGCGTAGTTTGACCACGTAGACTACTCGAAGAAGAGTTTGAGCCTCTGTTTTTATATCATGACATTTTTATTATATTGTTGACATGGCGCATGCACCTGCACTTGCACTCGCAAATGTAATTGTAGCTGAAGAATTGTCAACACAATGCCCCCATATTACAATCTCATTTAGGTCGTTTCATCTTATCATCAAGCGAATAGACAGATATCAGAACTAACTTCGTGCGGTTTAGGCTTGTTGCTCTAATTCCTTCAATTTCAGACTTCGAAGAGTCTAGAATTCAGGAGCCAATAGTTTGCTGCTCCGGCGATACTAAGATCTTCTGCATTTGGAATTGTAATAACTCGATTAGTGGACGCAAAATTCAAGTCTTTTATCCAGAGAAGTTTCAGAGATATGACCTACTCGCCATTTTGAGTGGAATAGTATAATATCTGTAAAGATATGCTTCCGGGTGAACTAATGAACATCCTTCTTAACATTAGCTTATAGTTTGGATTATCAAAACTATGGCTCATTTCATCAATTACCTCTTTTATTGGGTAATTTTCTTTCCAACAATAGTTCCAGCTTGAATTATAGCATTTGGTTGAACTTGTCTACCTGGTAGTATAATTACGGAAGCCCCGACAGTACAATTATTACCAACTACTGCTCCAAAGTGGTCGGTTCCAGTATCTACCAAATTATCATCAATTTGATATCTTACGTTTTTTCTATCAAGTAAAACATTGGCTGTTCCTGAATATCCGCCAAACCAAACATTTCTGCCAATTATGCTATCCAGTATTACATTTTGATGTGCAATTCTGTCATGACCTTCAAAATATGTCTTTGCAACTTCACAATTAAATCCAATTCTTGTATTGATACCCATCATAGATTTTCTTATCAGGGAACTCATACCAATGAAACTGCCACTTCCAATATAGAGAGGACCTACAATTTTGCAAAAATCATCTATTATGACATCATCTTCTATTATGCATGGTCCATTAATAATGCTTGATTTGGCTACTGTTGCCATTGGGGATATTACAGTATGTGTGATTTCATTGTGTAAAACATCCTGAACTGCTCTCAGAAAGTCCCAGGGATAAGTAAGAACATCAACAACAAGTTCGGTGTTACTATCATTACTATGATTAGCACTATGAGACATACAAGAATAAGAAGAATTGTGGATTAGTGAGTTTATAGGTATTTCAAAATTGCTATGTTGACCTTGAACCGGCGTAGCAAGCTGATAATTAAGAGGAGCAGGTGCACTGATGGTACTGGCATATTTTTCAAATCCACGGTTATCATCACAAAATTCATTTAGATTAATCGTTGGAAAATAATCTTGAATTAATCTCGAAGCATCCGAAAATTCATCAGGCAAACAAATTGTATCAACACTCATAAACTTTTGAGCCATCATTATGTTTCTAACAATCAGAGGATATCCAAATAGCTTAAGTGACGATGCAGGACATTCTTTGCTCTCTATAAGTGGATATAGATGATGTGGCGCATTTCTAAAGGTTAATTTCAATTTGTTGTATCCTCTACTCTTTCCCTTTCTTTTTCTTAATTTAGATTAGAATTTCTATTAATATATGGAATAATATTTCCTGCTGATCTTTTTCTCTTACGCAAAAACTATACATAAGAAGTGGATTTACTTCAATAGTTGATAACTGGGGACAAGATTACGAACACAAAGGAGTTTGAATTTACTTGAAAAGAACACTAAAACATGCGACTTATTCCATGAAAAATGCTATACCAATCACAATTCCAAACAGAATATAAGCTATCACTCATGGTAGAAACCTACTTGTACCTCAGTAAGGACTTTGACCAAACTAACCTATTATATACACTTTGTAATAAAAATATTATAGAGATTGGTATTCTTTAACTGACATACGAGTTATGTGCTCAGCTTGCTATTAAATTGAAATTTGTTAAAATGTAAGATTTGTTGAGGTTTTAGCCTTTATTTATTTGAGGCTTTACTTACGCTAAAAATCTGTTATGCTTCATCTTCGGTGAATAATTCTGTTGATAAAAATTCGTCGTAAACTTCCGATTCTGTCTTATCTTTTTTGGCATCAGAGGGCGATTTAGCTTTTTTCCTTGGGTTCCCGCTTTTCACCAAAAGTGTATCAGTAAAGAAGAAACGGCGAGCATAATATAGTATTAGGTACGCTTCTCTAACAAATGTTACAACAACTGCAAAAACACCTGCTGTAGGGGTAACATGATATTTAGACAATTGTACTACGAATACACAAACAGCCATCGAGGGCAACATGTATCACCTGTCAGAGATGTAAATTAGAACTTCTCGATCACATATAATCGCTTTTTACGAGACTATATCTGATTTCAGGAATCAATTGTTGTATTAGAGTTGTTGTATTGCTATTTAGCTGACTAATTTTCCCTTGTTGTGCAGAGATTCGTTACTAATTGAATTGCACATGTTTATTCAAATCCATAATGTTTCAACATTTTTTATGCCAAAAGCAGCATCGATTCTATCGATAGATATTTCCGCCCCCAACTGCAATGGAAACTTGTCGAGATCGAGGGTCTTTGGACTGAAAAAGAGTCCATCGACTGATTGTAAATTCACCTTAGGATTGCAATTACACAGCCAAGGAGAGAAACCGGCTGAGGACAACAAAATCCAAGGATTGACATTGGATTTGGACGTGTTCGCGTTGAACTCTGGTCAGTCCGCATTTTTTTGTGCACACTTGCAACTTTCTAGATTATCGGTTTGTCGAAGTGTTTATCAAAATCCCACCTTTTTCATCTTCGAACCACAAATGGGACAGGCAATTTCCTTATGTTGTGTCCCACAGCTTATACAATAATACTTCAATGATGAACTATTATTACTGCTAAACATCGGAGACATTGAGCCGAATATTCCTGTTGCTCCAGGACCACTCATTCTTCTCATCATTATCCTCCTCATATACATATTTAGCAAAATGAATACTCCAAATATTGCAGCTAGAGAGACTGGAAATGGCAATAGTAGAGAAATGGCCAAGCTTATAGCAAACGATATTCCAACCCATAGTAGTTGGTTAAGGATGAACTGCTTGTTATTATTGATACTCAATTTTCTTTGTCAGGCTATTGTTCGTATATATTGTAATTAAATCTAGTGGTTATTTCTTATTTACTTGGTAGCAATGCGGCTACTGTCTAGTACCATCGACGTTGCCAGACGAAATTAGTTCGCAAGTGATATATCTATTGATATTATGAATATTATTAGCTCGTTCCTCGGACCATTATTATTCTAGCAACATGAGTATTATTCTATACCAACCTTGCCTTTATGAGGACATAATCGATAATTCCTTCTTGATACGCTACTTTCAATTTCAATGCTGATTTATAAACAATTTTTTCAAATAAGTCATAAGAGAAATTAAGAAAATAAGATGATAATAGTGATGAGCTCCCGTCTTTCAACATTATGTTTTTTATCAGTCTTCTATTATGTATATAGTAATTTGCCAAGGGCTCGTAGACATGAGACCCTATCCAGTGAATATCAATAATTTCAAATCCTACTTTATTGATCATCGATTCTATATTTTTCAATTCATAATGTTCTGATGCCCACATTAATGAAAGGATTCCAAGGTTCATGACCTCCTGTATGGTTGGTGTTAATAGTGAATAGTATTTAGATAGTTTCATAACAGGTATGGCAATAACTAGTAGGCCACCATATTCTAAAATTCTCCTTGATTCTTGGATAAATTGCACCAATGGTTTAAAATGTTGCGCAGATTCTAAAGCAATTATTCTATCCATGCATTTATCTCTAAATGGCAAGATTTTGGCGGTGGCATTCACTAGCGATATAATCTCGATAGTATTAGTAATGCTATTGTCAAGAGATGATGATAGTAGTGATTGTTGAGACATTTTAGAATTTACAATATTATTACTTCCTTGCCTCATCAACTCTGAAGCAACTTTCTGCTGCAGAAAATTGATATTTACACAGATTATATTTAACGAAGTATGAACTGATTTCCAAAGTATTGCTGGTTCTGAGAATCCGCTTCCTATGTCTACCAAATTCTTCGCCAAGTCCAATTCAGCAACCTTTCCAACTAATCTGCATAATTCATTTTGTGCCTCCATGGGATTTTGAGTGTTATTGGTCCAGTAGCCAAAGTTTAACATATTATTGCCAGTCGCACGCAGAAAATATGGTGCCAAAAAATTATAATAATTGATTATATCCCAATCATTTCGCCTCAAAAACCAGAGCGTAGTTTGAAGGAGTTTTTTTAGTTCTATCGACAATGTATATTCACAGTTCTAATTGGTTAAATATATACGATATAATGATCGTATGAACTCGAATCTCGCCATAGCTGCTAACATATATTCGATAAAATAACTACTTTTACACACATAGGGGTAGGCTGCGTCTTAGTACTGTCCCCTATTTTGGGTGCTTTTCATTCGTAAATCCCTCTTCTCCTTCTCCCTTTCCGAACGATCTCAGAAGAAATCCACTGAATATCAAGACTCCAACAAGAGCAATTGCAACAATCGTTTTTCCTATAGGTACATTGAGTGCCAATGCAGTAACTAAGGAAATTGCCGCTCCTACTATGCTTAATGGTAACCATTTTTTAATAGCAACAGATGATCTAACCAAATTCTGAAACTAAATTATGATAATTAATGGTTGATATTAATGGTTTATAGTTATCTGAAACTGGTGCCTACAAAAGATTATTTAAAAATCCTGGGCTAGCAGCAAGTGTCTTGAAGCCTCGTTTATGTCAGATTCAACTAAAACGTATAAAAGTAAACCAAATGAGCCGCCTTAGAGCAGGCCCTCTTAGATCATCATTATTCAGGGGGGACCGTTATCTAGCCCTCAACGTGATCTTGCATTTAAGTAATGGGTGGTTCGTAGACTGAGGAAGGATAGACAAATGACAGAAATAAAAAGGATAGATCGTCGGAATATTCAATCAATAGTTCTTGCCAAATTTATATGCGGTCGTATTGCCGCAAATTCTGCTGTAGTGAGAGGAACAGTATGAGGAGGATTAAGGGGTTTCTGACTAAAGTCAAATGCATTTTTTTCCTTGTCCTTTAATGCTTTTCTTCACCTATTAACCAGTTCTTTACTTACCACCTTAATTAGTACGTAAGTTTACCTATTAAACACTAGGCGAGTAAAGGAAAAAGATGACCAAGAGCCGCATGTCAAAAGATGAGGGGGCAGAGGCAGCAAAAACAAAGCGGCAAGTAGATAATGCCGTTTGCTGGCTTCAAAAGCGCTACTTTACCGAAGAGGTTATAGCGAAGCGTTTCAACGAACCTGCGGCGCACTTATTCAAGATAAATAAGAATGATAGGAAAAGTCGGCGCTGATTCTATCGTTAGCGTATGCCTTAATTCCTCATGCCGGCATTGTTATTTAGTTTATTGATAGGACCTTTATTGCTTCTACGCGGTAAGGACAGCCCGAGGCAAAACAAAAGAACTTTTCATCATCTATTTTTCTTCTTAAATCACAAAACAAGCGTATCGGTAAGTTATTTGTTTATCCAGTTTGAAATTATTATTTACTGCCTTTCACTATATCGTATTGACAGAATACACAAATGCCTGTTGTCTTTTCAGACTCTTCTAGAAGGTGTTCACATGAAACACATTTCTCCTGTAACAACAATTCATGATCAACACTCAGCCCGCAGTTACGGCATGTCATTCCAGCAGTATGATAGTGTAATGTTGTATTACAGCTTTTACATTGCATTTATAATATCACCAATTCATTTCCTTCAATTCTTTTTGAACCATACAGTAATATATATGAACCCAGGGTCGGTGGTTGTAATATTATGACGATGTCATGCTGAAACCGTCACGAATTACGATTTTTACGTCGTAACGACTTAAAATGCTTCGTAAAAACCACCTTTTTGGATAAGCCGCTGCATAGGTAGGACAATCACCAGTTGTTTTGACAAACCCTTGTTACAAAGGACTTCAATGTAGTCATTGAGTTCACAGTACTTTAAGTGATAAATTCCCATAAAATAATTCGCCTCTCTTTATTCCATAGAAAATAGTCATTTTTAGACGTCCGTATCTACCATGTTGTAGTGATAGGGTATAATATGTTAGATGTTTCGTGTATAAT
>CAKOFP010000234.1 GCA_933226995.1 Candidatus Nitrosopolaris rasttigaisensis
ACCTCCGTTACCCTACGCATATGATGTACTAGAACCACATATATCAAAGGAGATTATGACCCTGCACCATGATAAGCACCATCTTGCCTATGTAAACGGCGCCAACGCTGCACTTGAAAAATTAGAAAATGGAAGGAAGAACAATTTCCAAGGTACAGATGTTAAAGCCATAGAGAGAGACCTTTCATTCCACTATGCAGGTCACTTGCTACATTCTATTTTCTGGCCTAACATGAAATCAGCTGGTGGCGGAAAACCTGGCGGCGCTTTAGCTGACAAAATTAATGCAGATTTCGGCGGCAGTTACGATGGATTCAAGGCTCAATTTTCAGAGGCTGCCAAGACCGTGGAAGGTATTGGGTGGGGTATACTTGCATACGACCCGATTTCAGATCAATTATTGACATTTGGTGCAGAGAAGCATAACTTGCTGCTCGGTCCAGGAACTGTCCCATTGCTAGTTTGCGATGTGTGGGAACATGCGTACTATCTCCAGTACAAAAATGACAAGGCAAGTTATGTTAATGCCTGGTGGAATGTGGTAAACTGGGATGATGTGGCGAAGCGATTCGACAAGTCAAAGAAATAATGGATTAAATTTCCATCTTCTTTTGTAATTAATAAAACCGCTTTTAGGGATCATGACCCGATGAGAACCCTATGACGAATTACTTTATAATTTGTCCTTCATGCGATTCGAGGTTTGATAACTATGAAAAATTCGTTGATCATGTGCTTGAAAGTCATAAGGATCAACCATCATTACGAATGAAAGCAAAGATTATCAAAAATAATTGAAACTAGAGTAAATATTCATCCTCGTATTCGTATATTACGCAAAGGATGCTGCAATAGATGCCTCAGTAGTTACAAAGTTGTATGGCAGAACTTTCGCATCGAGATTAATCTATTATTCCATTTTAGGTTTCTTGCAAGTCGACGATATTAATCGAACAATAATTATCCCTTGTAGTTCTGCTTACAGCCATATTGTAGTTGTATATTTTTTCAGAATATTCCTTTAGCACGGGTTTAATAGAATCTAACGATTTACTTGCATAAAAGCCAGGACAATCACCGGTTAGTTGAAACGTCGCATGAATGACAGCTTTTCCTTTATCAGACTCTATCCACGAAGCAAAGGGATACAGCCAGCATACCCCAGGTTTTTCGGGATGGATTCCACAGTAACCGCTAGCATCCAGGAATCTGCATTGAAGCGGAAAGCCGTCCTGCTCTTCTTTTTCGTCAGAATTCCTTTTTAGCGAAAGCATTGTAAGCGTAGTTATAATATTGCCGAACGCTTCTTTTTCCTCCCAGCTTGAGATTCGGGTTTCAGTTCTGATAAACTCCGCTTTCGAAAGATAACCCATCTTCTTGGCAATTATTTCGATATCATCTTTTGTAAGCGGCAGTCTTCCTTGCCGCTCGCAACAATTGTGACAATCTGGCCACAAACACCTCCACAATACGTAGAGGTTATCATCTGTCAGTGTAGGAATGTGAAAAATGACTCTATTAACTTGTAGCGCTGTATCAACCACGTCATTTCTTTTGCCTAGGTGTAAATCGGATATTTGTGGATCTATCCTCCACCTTTTAGAAAGCAGTTCAAGAGAATGTTTAACAGAGTTATCGGCTTCCATAGGTACCTAGGTTGCAAAACCCGGCGTTTAAATGTGCCCCGCAACGCACTGGTGGAAGGATTTCATAGCAAGAAAATGAGCACGAAGCCTTCAGTTGAAGCTACTGCAAAGGAGAGCAGAGTTAAAGGCAAAGGAAAGCACGCATCTTCAACTGAAAATCGGAGAATGGTATGGGAGAAAATCATTTGGCCTCTGATATTAGATGTTAACAGGTCATATTTTATCTTGAAAGAATATCATGTAAAGAGAGATCAATTTTGTCAAATGTACAAGATACGACCATCAAAGGTCGCAGGTGGTGTTGTCTCATTATTGGTGAAAGGTATACTGATCAGAGAAAAGAACATCTATTCTATACACTATCGGCTCATTCCTTATATGCGGAAGAGAGTATATTTGGAATACGGACTAGTGCTCAGAGAAATCAACACAAAACGTTAAAGTCAAATACGGGTCTAGTTGTGGATGTCATGTAGCTCGTGTGAAGCCCGGTCGAACCTGTATTATTAATCTAATCAGGTACCGAATCTAGTGGCCAATCTCCAATATAGGGCTAGGGATTTCAGGCTCTGGATCTCATGTGAGAAAAGAAACCTGGAGACAGCAGTTCGAATCTGCTCCGGGCTACTACTCTGCTCATTTATATTGTTGGACCGGCGCTTCTAATTTCCGCAGCAACGTTATCAAACTTTTCAAAGTTCTTGACAAATAGTGATGCAAGCCTCCTTGCGGATATTTCGTACTTTCGTTTATCAGACCAGCTGTTCCGGGTGTCGAAGACTTCTGGAGGCACTCCTGTACATGACGTCGGGATATCCAGGTTAAAAATATGATCGTGGATAAAGGAACCTTTTTCTAGATCCCCATTCAATGCGGCCCTAACCATTGCTCTTGTATGTGCAAGGTTCATTCTCTTCCCAACACCATATGGTCCACCAGACCAACCTGTGTTAATGAGATACACCTTGGTATTATGCTTGGTAATTTTTTGTCCGAGCATCTTGGCGTATTCCTTAGCAGACAATGGCATAAATGGCGCACCAAAACATTGTGAGAATGTCTCCTTGGGTTCTGTGATTCCTCTCTCTGTTCCTGCAAGTTTACTGGTATATCCAGACATAAAGTGATACATTGCTCCTTCTTTCGAAAGCCTAGCTATCGGAGGCATCACTCCGAAGGCATCTGCGGTTAGAAAGATAATGACATGAGGATGATTTGCAACACTAGGGATAACTGCCCGCGGGATGGAGTTAAGAGGGTAAGCAGCTCTAGTATTTTCTGTGAGACTTCCATCGGCAAAGTCTGGCTCCCGAGTACGAGGGTCGATAATAACATTCTCCATTACTGCACCAAATCTTATGGCACTCCATATTTGTGGCTCATTTTCTTTTTTCAAGTTTATGCACTTTGCGTAACAACCTCCCTCGAAGTTGAAAATTCCATTATCAGACCAGCCATGTTCATCATCACCCACAAGTTGCCTTTCAGGGTCGGCCGACAGAGTAGTCTTTCCGGTACCTGACAATCCAAAAAATAATGCCGTATCTCCGCTTCTGCCGATGTTGGCGGAACAATGCATGGGAAAAACGCCTTTGCCTGGCAGAAGATAGTTCATTACTGAGAACATAGCTTTCTTGACTTCACCTGCGTAGGATGTTGAACCTATCAGCACAAGGTTTTTCTTGAAATTTATTATAATAAATGTCTCTGATCTTGTTCCTTCTATGTCATATTCTGCGCCAAAGTCATTTACGGATAAGAGCGTGAACTTGGGGACGTGATTTACTAGCTCTATATCAGTTGGACGAATAAAGATTTGAGTCGCAAAAAGATTTTGCCAGGCCTTATCAGTCATTACCCTTATGGGTAGCCTAGTTTCATGATCTGCTCCGACGAAACCGTCGAAAACAAAAAACTCCTTGCCTACAACAAATGTTCTCATTCTTCCAAAAATCATTTCAAAATTGTCCTCGGAAAGAGGATGGTTAACCTTCCCCCAATCTATCGTATTGTGTGTTATATCGTCATCGACAATATATCTGTCGTCAGGCGATCTGCCAGTAAATTTGCCGGTTTTCACGGATAATGCCCCGGTATCAGAAAACTCTCCCTCCATTCTATGAATGGCAACCTCTAGTAATTCTGGTACCGTGAGATTTCGGAGAATCTTACCGGGCCTGATATCAATTGCTTCGAGTTGCGTCAGACACTTTGCAGCGAGAGTCTGTTGGTTGTCACTCATTGGCACCACTTAAACGTGAACTTACATATTTAATTGATTTCCTACTCAACCTTTGGGATGAATTCTATTTGTTTTATGAAACGGTACTTATTGCAACTGTGAAGTCTATTTTTAAACTATATCATGGCATTCACAGGAGACACTTATTTATTATCTACTAGGCAGACCTGATCTCCATACTAAGCCGGAATATACACAAAACATTCTGGTACATATCCATAAAATATTATGAAGCTATGCGTAACCCATGTTAGTTTAGAGAAAAGTTATTGGCTTAAATAGTCGGGTACAGTATCAATAAAATATGGCTTATGCTCATCCTGAAGTTCTAGTCGAGACTCAATGGGTAGCTGATCACTTAAAGGATTCAGAAAAGGTTCGATTAGCTGAAGTAGACTATGATCCACGGTCCAATTATTCATTGGGTCACATACCAGGAGCTGTTTTGTTTGACTGGAAGCAGGATATAAACGATCCAGTAAGTCGGAATGTTTTAAGCAATCAAGCTTGCCAGGATTTACTACAAAGAGCTGGCCTTAACGATGACACCACGTTAATCCTTTACGGAGATTTTAACAATTGGTTTGCAGCGTTTGCATTTTGGGTCTTTAAATATTACGGCTACAAAGACGTCAGACTAATGAATGGAGGCAGGAAAAAGTGGTTAATAGAAGACAGAGACGTGAACAAAGATATTCCGCAATATTCAACAGGAAATTTCAAGGCTTCACATGCCGATAATAGCATACGGGTGTTTCTGAACTACGTTAAAGAATCGTTAGAGAAGGGACAGAGAGTAGCAATGGTCGACGTTCGAAGTCCAAAAGAGTTTACAGGGGAAATTCTCGCTCCACCAGAATATCCGACAGAACATGCTCAGAGAGGAGGACACATTCCGGGAGCAAAGAACATCCCCTGGAGTCAAGCAGTCAACGATCATGACGGCACATTCAAATCAGTAAATGAATTAAAGAAGCTTTATGAA
>CAKOFP010000235.1 GCA_933226995.1 Candidatus Nitrosopolaris rasttigaisensis
CGTATTTTCTGGAATTATTTCTGGGTTACAACACTCTTTAATATGATCATCAAAAAGCTTCTGGTCTAATTTTGCAACTCCCCCCCGTCCATTATATAGATGCTGGACGGTCTTTTCCTTCTGAACTAATGTCACTTATAGAATTGGTAAATTAAGGTAGTCATGTCCGACGATGACTAATACTGAATCAGACAAAGATCTAAACATCAATCTTACTCTTGCATCTTTTTATTCCTTCAGAAATCTTTATTTTTGCAGCGTCTTTTCCCTCCCAACCTTTTACCTTCACATATTTTCCTTCTTCCAGGTCTTTATGATGCTCAATAAAATGTTTGAGCTGCGTTCGTACATTCTCTGGAATGTCGTTGATATCAAGAATTGTTGAAAAGGTGGGATCTATCTTTGTTAATGGAACTGCAATAATCTTTGGATCTATGCCACCTTGATCCTCGGTTGACAATATTCCAACGGGACGGCAGCTAATCACTGACTTGGGCAATAAAGAATAATTTCCAAGTATGAATACATCGATTGGATCTGCTCCACCACACTTTTCTTTTGTTTGAGGAATAAAGCCATAATTACAAGGATAAAACATTGCAGGAACCAACATCCTGTCGACAGATATTTCTCCACTTTTTGGATCTATCTCATATTTGATGCTACTACCTTTTGGAATCTCTACTACTACATTAATCTCGTCGGGCGGGTTTATTCCTGGTTTTAATGTATCTATAGCGGGCAACAATTCTCGTTAAATTAACTTTACTCTTATATTCATGTCAGAAGCGCAATCTGGTTAAGGAAATTATGTCTAGAATCTGATAAGCTTCTTTTGCAAAATTGGATAAAATCCTCATATTTTTTATTTCTTTCCGAGATTTCGTCGTGAAGAATATGCGTAACTTCGTTCGGGTGTCTGACTCTTTTTAGATAAGCAACAGTGATGTCAATATCATGTATAGATCCTAACATATCTTGAATATCTTCTAATTCTGTAATCATTTTGTGTATTTCCTTGTTATCAATGCTATTGTTGTTCTGGGGTGGGACTAGTTCTAATAAATAACGCAACTTTTTACAATCCTTTCTCATTTCATGTAATTCTTTTACTTTATTGGCATTTGTGAGCACTACTGGAAGGTCCAGTTCTATTCTTTCTCGTAATCTACAAACTACTTTATTAAATCTCATCTCTAGCTTTTTTGACCGTATGTCATTTTCGCTAACATGTGGTAGAGGAAGGTCTCTTAATGACAATGCTATTTTTCTTGCACTAGCAACTGTTATTTTTCTTCTTCTGTTCAATGAGTCTGTAAGCTTAGTATAAATTGGCTCTGAGGAATATTTTTCTAATTTTTCGCAAATAATATCATAATCTCTGATTTGGCTGTTTATTTTGAAGAGTCGTTTGCTTGTTGTTATGTATTTGCAAACCTTTTTTTTCTCTCGCAAGTTCTTTGGTAATGATCTAAATGAGGCATCTAATCTTCTGATAGCGGTTCTTATGTCATGAATGTTATTTTCGTTTGAATCTTTAATGTAGTCATTAACTCTATTATCTACTCTCTTGACGTTTTCTTCCATTTTCGTTACGATTTGGTTAGAGGTCAAGAATAACGTCATATTAGTCAGTACATGTATCATATGACGTGTATATGTGTTTGAATTGAATGCGCATGTGTATGTGCTTTGGAAGCCCTGTTGGATGATATCTTTTCACTCTTCTCGACATAGTTAAGAACTTCCATCGAAGGTGAGGGTAGTTGTAAGTCTTCCAAAGCTTTGCTTACTTTATTCAAATTCTGGTGTTGGAAGTATTGAACATGTATTTAGTAAGAAAAATTAAACTTTACGAGAGCAATATCGATGTGTTAGACCTAAACCTGATGTCACGAAACTTTCAAATGTGTGAATCCTAACTTTGTAATGGCAATCTTAAGATATGAACTATAGAGACAGAGATTCGATTAATATCTAGTGCTTAATGCACTTTCAATAGTCGGATTTATAGTAGCCAAATGTTTAGCTAAGATACTGTTGTCAACCGTATCATATAATCAAAAAATACTATTTTTCACTAGTCCCATAGGATTAGGTCATGCAACAAGAGATATTGCCATAGCTGAAAAATTAAAACAGATTGTAAATGACGAAATCCTTTTTATCAGCGGCGGGGCAGCATATGATCTAATCTCAAAAGAAGGATTTCAAGCGCTTAACCTTTACAGACCACCTTCGTTCACAGTAGAGTCAGGTAAGCTACGTAACTCGTTCGTATGGCTAATGAAGTATATCATTTACTATAAAAGATGCAAAAAAATCGCAGAGGAAGTTATAAGGAAAGCTTCACATAAATATCCTGTTATAGTTAGTGATGAAGATTTTGCATCGATCGCCGTTAGCCAGAATACCATTTTATCAAAAAACATACTTATTTATGATATGGTAGAGCCTACCGCTCACACTATAAACGAGAAAGCCTCTTGCTACGGGATTACATCTACCAATGGCAACATTAAATTTGAAAATAATATAGGCGAGACACACTTCACGAGTGGCTTTTTACACGAAATTGAAAAGAAGATGAATAGGTCTATGAGTCACTTAATAAATAAATGTGACAAGGTGATCATTCCAGATTTTGGCTATAATAAAGCTAATTTGGTCTATGTTGGCC
>CAKOFP010000236.1 GCA_933226995.1 Candidatus Nitrosopolaris rasttigaisensis
CAGAGTTTTACTGCACATCTAGACATGCAGAGGTCAGCAGATAAATGTCAATATTGCTATTTTACTGAAGTTGAAAAATAACTGTTAGGCTAAAATCGTACTGAATCAATAGAACGACTTATTGAATTAATAGAAATAGCTGTCAACCTTCCGTTGTGCTAACATACCTAGCATTGACCATTTTATTGTTATAATAAACTTGTTATAACATTGCGTGATGCAGCTGCAGCAAACATCCTGCTATAAGAGAACAGGGAAGGATAATATCCCAATTTGGATTATGTAGATCTTAGTAACCAGTTCACTACTAAGCTGGTCGTTGCATAATCGACATTTGCCAGTATGCACTACCCATAGCATAATACCAGATGGAAGCTCATTAGGACAAAAAATTTAAGAGTGCCCAGAATGTCTTGCTTTTGATTTTACTTTACTCGCTGCTTCCTTTACTGTTTCTGTTGTGTGGGGAGCCGCCTCTGCTGTTTGCCGTGCTGTGTCCCTTATTATCTCGGCTGTCTCACGCGCAGCCATGGTTGTTTGTTCCACGGCAGCGGCAGTATCTTTGATAATACCACGCTCTTTAAGATCCCTTGCAGCATCATTAAGTTCTTTTGCAGTATCTCGAGCTGCTACGGTCGCTTCGTAAACTGCTTGGGTAAGTTCGTCAATAGCCCCGCTTTCGCGTAAAGTTCTTACTGTCTCTCTCATCTTCGCTGATGCTTCACGGATGCTCTTCGCAATGTTCTTTATCGACTCTGCAGTCTTTTCAGGATTAACTCCTGATGTTTTAAGAATGTCGTTTTTTGAATCTGCTGGTGAAGTGGACATAGGGCCTGTATGCATTACATCATTGTATATAGTTTTACTTTTACTTGGTAGGATATTAGCACCTTCTCTGGTCATCATCATATGTAACACGTTTTTTTTATGACTGTGCTGATTTGCCAGTATCTAACTTTAGTTCGTTCGTCAGCTCCTTAACAGAGCGCGCAATATTTTTACAAGCTGCAGCTAAGTCTTTCAAGTTTTGAATTTTTTTATTGAAAGTTGAATTCATTACAAGGATAGTTGATGTATTCCTTGCCTCTTCTATGATACCTGTTGCGTCTAATTCCGATCTAATATTCTTAATATTTTTCGCAACATTCTGCATAGCCTCTGAAGTCAGATTCATATTTTCTATATTTTTTAGCATTGGTGGAGCCTTCAATGAATCTTCGATCTCTTGTATAGTCGTAGCAATTTCTTTGATTTTCTCAAGGGATTCCATCATTCCCGGTGTGCCGAGTTCAGTAAGCCTCTTGATCGCCTTGGCAGGGGCTTTCGTGATATCATTTAACCTCATGTCTTATTAGAGCGGGAATCATGTTAATTTGTTTATTTGCCTATTCTTTTGTTGTTTGTATATTCCCCGGAATTTACCCGCTGAGGCGATCAAGGTCTACCTGTGCCGGGTACCATTCCTATTGATATCTTCGTTTTTTCATTTCGTTTTACGGAGTAGCATTGCAATGAAATAGACAAGTCATGGGAATACGACAAATTGGTAGGTCTGATTTGTTAATCCTTTATACTTAGTATTTGTCGCCATTTTTCGTGTTTCCAAAGAAACTAGTTTAATACAAATGTAAATACGGATATAAATGTGAACAGGGCTGATCATGCTGAAATATTGCCAATATTTACGTCACTGTCAGCAACTGGCGCTGCCGTTGTAATTTACAATTAGATTCTAATCTCTATTCCGTTTTTCTTTAAATAGTTTTTGACTCTGTCTACGGTCGATTTCTCATAGTGAAATATGGATGCTGCCAATGCCGCATCAACATCGGTTTTTTTAAAGACTTCTAGCATATGTCTGGGCTCACCACATCCGCCAGATGCAATTACAGGAATGCGAACAGCTTTACAGATAAATTTTGTCAAATTAATGTCATAGCCGTTCTCAGTACCATCGGCATCAATGCTAGTCAATAGGATCTCACCAGCCCCTAGAGATTCAACTTTTTTGGCCCATTCGATTGCATCAATCCCAGTCTCAACTTTTCCACCATAAATTCTTACCTCAAACCAATATTTTTTTCCTCGATGATTTTCGAACGTGTTCTTGCCGTCGTCGTTGTAATTTCTTTTAGCGTCGATGGCAACTACGACACATTGCTTACCGAAGATTGACATTAGGTCTGTAATTAGGTCAGGATTTTTAACAGCCGCAGTATTGATCGACACCTTGTCTGCACCACTAAGTAATATATCACGCGCATCTTCTAACTTTCGGATTCCTCCTCCTACTGTAAAAGGAATATCAGTGACTCTTGCCACATTTCGAACAACGTTTTTCATTGTCTCTCTCTCTTGTTGTGATGCAGTAATGTCTAGAAAAATGAGTTCGTCTGCTCCCTGTAATTTGTATCTCTGAGCAAATTCCACGGGATCGCCTGCATCTTTTACTCTGTCGAAATGTATTCCCTTTACTACCCTGCCGTTGTCGACATCCAAACACGGAATAATCCGCTTAGCAAGCGGCATCTTATGAGATCGCCTTGACCCTTTCAACACTGAGTTTGTGTTCATAAAGGGCTTTACCAAGGATGACTGCGCTACATCCTATATTCCTGACCCTAATGGCATCTTCGATACTTGAAATTCCACCGCTTGCAATAATGTTTGCGTGGGTGAAACTAACAGCAGAAGATAGTACCGTAATATCGGGCCCGTTCATCATCCCGTCTCTATCAACACTTGTTAAC
>CAKOFP010000237.1 GCA_933226995.1 Candidatus Nitrosopolaris rasttigaisensis
CTAGAAACAACGTGGCACTTTACAGCCTGCAAAATCACTGATAAAAAGTTAAAGCCCTGCTTGTTCAAGCAGGTAAAGTTAGCTATTGTACGGCCATAGCATCAGATGAAAGAAGCAATACAAGGAAATCAAAAAGCGAACTGATTTGAACTAATTTCAGTATGACATTATCGGTTAGATCGGTTTTGGTGTGGTATTGCTTATGATAGCAGGAAAAAATTGAAATGGGCTAGTCACCCCTTTAGTTACACAGCTCTCTTTATGATATGATATCCAAATTCTGTCTTTACGGGCTCCTGTGTTATTTCCCCTTTCTTAAGCTTGAACGCAGATTCTTCAAATGTTTTTACCATCATACCTCTTCCGAATGAGCCTAAGTCTCCACCGCGCTTTGCACTCCCCTTGTCAATAGATAATTCTCTTGCTAGGTTTGCAAAACCCTCACCTTTACTCAGTCGTTCAAGTATGGCAATTGCTTCACTTTGTTTTTTGACAAGTATATGTGAACATTTAATTTTATCAGCCAATACTCTTCGCTTCCATCAACAGAACATGGCTTG
Source organism: Candidatus Nitrosopolaris rasttigaisensis (assembly GCA_933226995.1). GTDB lineage: Archaea > Thermoproteota > Nitrososphaeria > Nitrososphaerales > Nitrososphaeraceae > Nitrosopolaris > Nitrosopolaris rasttigaisensis. Next base: position 561 of record CAKOFP010000237.1, read on the forward strand.
TCCATACATATTACTATATTACCGGGGGAGGATCGTACCGTGCGAGAACTACCCACCCCCATATGTAATTTAGAAAAATAATTTAAATCTGAAAATATCCTGTCAAGACTAGGTTTCCTTGCAACCTAGCCGATTAAGTAATTATTTGACCAATGATCTTTCTATAAGAAGGGTTTACTGTATTACTATACGTATCTGTTGTTCTGGTTATCGTAACTATGACTAGTCATAACCATTCTTCGCATGAATAGTCATCATCCATTGGATCATGTACTGACATATCTTTTTCATTAGTGCGCGCTAAATCCGACATTGCAGCAATTTCCACGTCTTTAGCAAGGCTAAGTATTCTCTTCGGTTTAAGTAACCCTTCTTCACCAGATTCTCTGAAGTATAATTTGCAACTTATTATCCCTCTTTATGGCATAAAACTTCACTCTGATACAACTTTAATAGATAGGGCTGCCTCGGTTGCTATCCAGAATACAGTTTACGAGACTAGAGATGTAGGCTGCTAAACTTGTTTCTATCAACACCAACATTCAACATCGTTAACGATAATTTTCTGCGAGACTAATTACGGTTGCAGCATAGAACTTTACATAGTTAGTCTTTGTACACATAATAGGCCGTACCCTCCCGGGAGGGTACAACACTAATTTTCGTACTTTTTTACAATAAATTTTAAAAAGTAATGTTGCGTATGAGCATACTATAAACTGTTTTTGATGTTATTGAACATTGTTCTACGGAGGGAGATTTACCCTGGTCGATTGATTAGGGTAGATAAAAAAAGGCAGTACTTTCGTTTTAGTACACGCTCATCAGGGAAGAAATTAACAATCTTCGTCAATCTGTGCCCGGGAAGGAACCCGTATACCATCGAACCACCAAGTCAAATTCCTAGTCCAGGAACACTATCGAGTCTGACACACTGACTTAAAGTATCTAGTCTAAGGTGACAAGAAAATTGAGTCCTTGGACGCTTATACAAATCTCATTGGACATATTAACTAGTTACCTAAACTCGGAGTTTATGTAACTATGCTTTTGTGACTATGGATTCATAAGCTGTTGTTTATTTTTAGGCAAATGTAATCATCATAAGGGATGGATGCTCATAATGAACAGAACGAGAAAACTATTTTCTTATATCTATGTTAGGGATCAAAGTTAATCTAAAAATAATCGTTAACTAAACTTGGAGTTTATGTAACTACTAATCATAATCGGTAATGCTATTTGTTTCTGTGTTGATTTTCACGGAAAGTTACATAATCTTGGAGTTTAGGTAACAATCAAAGTTATCTTCATTTGTTGGGTCTAATCCTTGCTTTCGCATCTCCGAAGCAATAAGTTCAATCAATTCCTCTATATTATCATGATTTAGATGTCTTTGCTCTGCAACTGCAATCATCTTTAGCGTTCTCTGTTCGCGTATACTATTCACTAGTACTTTGTATGCCCAGTCAGGACTGACGTCCCCATTTTTGAGTTTTTCTAGATATTCTTGGGCCAACAGATTTCCCCCTTGTGCTTTCTCTTTTATGACTTTTAGTTTTCTCATTTTTGTTGGTGTTGTATCTGCTTTTTTGGCTACCTTTCTAACTACCAAATCACCAATTGTTTTACCTATGTATTTTTTCTGTAATTTCTTGCCATCCTTCCAGTATGCGTAAAGATAGGGGCCATGCAAATGTTGGCAATCTGGATTACCGCATCTAACGTGTTCCTGTCTGACTGTCGCTTTCTCCGGAATTTCGTATTCATTATCATTGTTCATTTTTATTCCATCACCAATTCTGTTTAGCTAGCATCTGCATTATTAGGATTGTTTCGAATGTAACCTTTCGATGTAGAGTTAAACTCGCTTCCAGGGAAGTTGTCACACTTCTTCTTGGTTCAGGCTTTGATAGTTGGTTTCAATTGTCCTGAATCAATAAGCGATTGAATCAGTTGTTCGAAATGTTCTTGCTTCTTCACCAAGGCCTCAATCTGTTTATCTTTCTCCTGCAACTTTGTTTGCACATCTGCTCCTTTGCGTTCTAATCCGAAATCTAAGAAGGTAAGATATGGTTCAACTTTTTTGAATATTTCTGCTTTTTCTGATTCTTTTTTTCTCCAGTACGTTGATCCTGAATGTGAGATGAACCATTCACTGTAGTCTCGATAGCCAAGATCTGATATCGTAGTTTTTACGTAGCGACGTAAGCTGTGAAATGTGATGGACCTATACTTGCCATTACCACCTCTAAATTCTTTCCCACCTTTCCCAATACGTTCCAACATCTTTCCAAAGTTGATGCTGAGATCAGTATACATCGAGCGAAGGCTTGGAACCCCACTTTTACTCTGATACACAGAAAATAGTAGATCAGTATCATTTTTTGCCGGGGGGCATCTTTATGCGCATCATGACAAACTCTGGGAGTACGATACTCTTACTGCAACCATGTATTCAATTGCTTTGCAGCTTCGTCAGTCAGATATGCAAAGCGATCTATCCTTGTTTTAGTGTATTCTCCTCGGATAAACACTTTTACAGGATCAGCGTCGAAATCGCAATCGCAGTTGCGAATAGAAGTGCCTCTAAGGCTCTAAATCCAGCGGCTGCTAGAAGCATAAGATAAGTTTTTAATCTTATATCGGAACAAGCATTCAGTAACTCTATTATGTCTTCTTTACTTAATGCTTCTTTTTCTTTCTTAACAACTTTTGGTAATTTTACTTTTAGTTTAAACCTTCTTGGACTAATATCAATATCGTGGTATTCTAGGAAGTTCTTTGCTGTTACTACCCACTGTTTTAACGTAAGTGTAGACATACTGTTATTTTTTGTAGATATGAAATAAAATTACGAAGAACGTCATATGGGACTTCTGAACCTTCCTTGATTTGATGAACTAGATTATCCACAGTCATTTTGTACTCATTTGACGTAAATCGACTAAAATATTGCAACCTGAAACGATATTCTCTTGCAGTCGATTTACTCATTGCGCTTATGTTTGTAATGTATTTGGTGATGGGATCAGTCGTGGTAGACGAAACACGGGCACTAATGTGTTTATTTAGCATTGCAGTTTTTGTCGTTTTCGGGATTCTTGTTTTCAGTCTAGTTCAACCTAATGATGTGAAACGGAGTTAGTTAATATGTATTTTGTATTGTGTTATGCATGATCAATTGAAGATATGTATAAACAAAGGCACTGAAAGACCATTCTCAGGTAAATATCATCATTATAAAGAGCCTGGAATTTACAAATGCGTATGTTGTGGAAATGATTTATTTGAGTCAGATCAAATGCGTATGTTGTGGAAATGATTTATTTAAGTCAGATACGAAATTTGATTCTGGTACAGGATGGCCTAGTTTTTGGGCGCCTATAAAAAAAGAAAATATCACTGAGAAAAAAGATAATAGTTTATTCATGAGATGTATCGAAGTAATGTGTAGTAGATGCAATGCTCATTTAGGACATTTATTTAATGACGGTCCAAAACCTACCGGCTTACGATATTGTATCAACTCAGCTTCAATTAAGCACCCATTGACAGGGTAGGAATCCAGATTACGAGAAATCTCTTGCTGCCTTGTTTTCATTTTCATGAAACCAAAAAAGAGACTCATAATTACTATCTAATTCTTCTTCACACATACCCACCTATTCATCTTTATTTTTAAGTTCGTTCTGATAGGGTGTACAAAGGATGATAGTGTATGGAGCACATTACATAGACCCCTTTAACAAAAATTCTTTTTTCTAAGCAGCCTCTGAATACTAATCAAAACTATGCTGGTCTTCCCAGCAGGTAATCATATTCCGTATGGATTAAAGATGACAGGATTCAAGGCTAAGAAATAGAGATAGACACTAATTAGTCGTAATCACCCGATGTATCTGTGACTCTCTTGTTCGTGCCTAAACTCGGAACTTGGAAATTAAACGATCTCATTAAGGATCCAACTGGAAGCAAACTTCAAGAATTTCTAGAATCTATTGCAATGCAGGTAACGCAACTCGAAAGTAGACGCAAAGACCTTCATGACAAGATTTCGACTGTAGAATTCGAAAACCTTCTTCATTCAATTGAAGAGATATCAGAAAAGGTCAATATCGCTAGTGGTTATGCTCATTTGAACTATGCAGCTGATACCTCTTCTAATGAACGCGCTGCACTTGTAACAAAAATGGCAATGTTCGGATCTAATATCGCCAATAGGCTTCTCTTCTTTGACTTATGGTTCAAAAAAGAAGTGGGTGAAGAAACTGCGCAACGTCTCATAGAGTCGGTACCTCCTGTCTACCGGGAGTATCTTAAACATCAACGGCTACTTTCAAAGTATACATTAACAGAACCTGAAGAGAAGATCATTACCACCCTGGAAGTTACAGGTACCAGCGCTCTTATCAAGATCTATGATAGAATGACTAGTGGTTTCGAATTTGTCGTTACACTTAAGAAAGGTAGGAAGGCAATCAAGAGAACATTCACTAATAGGGAAAAATTGCTTTCCCTTATACGTAGTACAAAGTCTGAAGAGAGAGAAGCTGCCTACTATTCCCTTTTGCAAGTATACAAGAAAACTAGTGGCGTATTGGGTGAAATTTACCAGAACCGTGTAATTGAATGGCGCGACGAATACCTGACCATGCGTGGATTCAGATCACCAATTTCAGTCAGAAATACTTACAATGACTTGGACGATACGACCGTTGAGACTCTGCTTGCTGTATGTAGGCGAAATTCGGTAATTTTCCAAGACTATTTTAAACAAAAGGCAAAGATGCTAGGTGTCAAGAAATTGCAGAGGTACCATCTATATGCTCCTTTATCATTAAAGGCATCTGATCAGAAAAGGTTTAGCTATGGTAAAGCGATTGTTACTGTACTGAGAACGTTTGAAGATTTCCATCCAAAGTTCAAGGAATATGCTGAGAAAGTTTTTAATGAGCAACATGTAGATTCTGAAATTAGAAAGAGTAAGTTAGGTGGTGCTTTCTGTTCTTCTATATCTCCAAAAATGACTCCATACGTGCTATTGAATTTTGATGGTAAATCTAGAGACGTCTCTACTATGGCGCATGAATTTGGACATGCAATACATAGTATGACCGCTTCTGATAAACCGATAACGGTGTGGGATGCCCCTCTCCCACTAGCTGAGACCGCATCAGTCTTTGCGGAAATGCTGCTTAATGACAAGTTGTCTGAAAGAATAACACGTGTAGAACGAAGGATATTACTTGCAGAACAAATAGATGATATGTATGCAACCATAATGCGACAAGCATACTTTACTCTCTTTGAAATTGAAGCGCATAGAGCCGTGGCTGAACAGAATGCAACGATAGATACGGTCTCAGAGTTATATTTGAATAACCTGAAAGAACAATTTGGAAATTCAGTAAATGTCTCTCGCGATTTTCAATGGGAATGGCTTTACATCCCACATTTTTATCATACCCCATTCTATTGTTATGCGTATTCATTTGGAAATTTATTGGTGGTGTCGTTGTACCAGCAGTTTAATTCTGAAGGGAAAAAGTCATTTATTCCAAAATATCTTAAAATATTGTCGGCTGGGGGTTCACAAAAGCCTGAACATCTGCTTAAGGAATCAGGGATTGATATCTCAAAGGATGAATTCTGGCAACAAGGATTTGATCTAATTGCTGCAAAAATACAAGAGTTAAAAGAGATGAATTAATTTGAGATAAGATTAACAGAATACGAACTGCGTACCACTCACTTTTAGCTTATCTACTTTTTCCAACTTTTAGGGCAGATCCCAATAATGATGAGAATGAAACATGAATTTCAGGTGCGACTATGTTGACTCAAGCGAGATCAATACCTAGGCCAGAGATGACGATCTCAATAATTTTATGACGTTTAGAAATATCATTGTTCTTTGTTACCTAACACATTCCCTAATGTTTGAACTTTCTCGAATCTCCGAAGTTCGTGGTTTGTAATATTCCCCAGCTAAGCAGCAGTAATTAGGTGTGGACGAGCCCTATCTTCTTAGAGCTTCTAGCGGCGATAGACGTGATGCTTTCCAAGCCGGATAAACTCCCGCTACCAAGCTTAATACTACTGAAAGAATCCAGACATTAAGTATATCATTTGGAATAAAGATAGGTGAAACGTGTGCCGCAGCCGCTCCTCCTCCTCCCGGGCCACGCGGAGCAAGATCCGTCATTATATAAGCCCCGCCACCACCCACCAATATCGCTAGAGTTGATCCTATAAGACCAATCAGTAATGCCTCACTAAGAAATAGCAAAAGAATAAAGTGATTCTTTGCACCAATAGCCTTCATAGTTCCAATTTCCTTTATTCTTTCATTAACGGACGTATAGAGGGTAGTAACAATTCCAACCCCACCTACAAGTAACGAAATAAATGCGATATCTATGATAAATGAGCTATTTCCACTTTGAAACTGCTGTCTTGCTGCTAGAATGGCCTTGGGAGTTATTACTCCAATATTATTAGTACCGTATATATTAGTAATTTCTTGTTGAACTGCACTAACATAATCAGCAGAGGTTGCAGCTACAGCCATTGAATCATATTTTCCTGCTTTATGAAATAATGAATTGGCAGTAGCTTCATTGATTACTACAGCTTTGTCGACTTGGTTGTTACCTGTAGGTTGCATTACTCCAGTTACTATAAAGCTTCTCGATGCTGTTTGTAGCTTTCCTGTAGTAGGGTCTGCAAAAGAATAAGTTGCCTTTACAGTCTGACCCACTGTCATAAATGGAGTTGTCAATCCTGGAGGATTGGCAACGCTATCGCCTACTAACATTCCAGTGGGATTATTTGCTTGTATTGAAGAACCAGGTACAAGTTGCAAAGAGGGAGAAATTAAGTTCAGTTTAGTAGGATCCATTCCCATAACCTGAGCATTTTCGATATTACCCATAGCATTAAGTTGAAGCTGTCCTGAATATACCGGAATAACCTGTTGAACATAGGGAAGTGATTTTATCCTATTTACAACTTCTGAATTAAAGATAATAGTCGGTGGACCATCAGGACCACGAAATCCATGCTGACCTGAACTAACAAACATGATGTTGGGTGCCAAGGTGTTTAACTGCTTACTTACAAAAGCACTCTGACCTGCACTCATAGCGTTAATTGCAATCATAAGGCCGCCTCCTACAATAACCATCAATATCGTTAGAGCAGATCTTGCCTTTCTTTCTCTTAAAGCATCAAACGACAGTACAAAAATTTGTTTAAGATTTTTACTTCCATTATTCTTTTTCTGAGCTAACAACGTAGCAGCAGGTCTTGAAACTTTCATTTTTATTTTACTTTCCGGAGCTACCCGCCCACCCCCATTATTTTTAAGAGAATCTTCTCTGAGACCCATAATAAAAATCACCGCCTCTGCAATATTATCATATCGGTGGCTTGGTACCCCC
>CAKOFP010000238.1 GCA_933226995.1 Candidatus Nitrosopolaris rasttigaisensis
ATAATATGTAGTATTACTATCTTTTATCTTTATTTGCCATAATGATTCTGTCTAGTCTTTCAATAAATAAAGTAATAACTGTTAAGTTAGATGTCGTCATTTCCTTTTTATTGCCTTAGGAATCAAATTCATAAGAGTATCAATATTTGGGATAGCGCTGTTACTTGTAATAACGTTATCACTAGCTAAAAGTAACGATACATTGGCAGAAGCTCAAGCGTCGCAGGATAATAGTATTATTATTAATGCCCATATCAATGCCTACAGATTCGAGAGTTTATATTCAAATATTCAACAAGCATTGGTTCACTTTATCAATGCCGTTACGAATATACTGCAAACGTTATTTTCAGTTCGAAATACGGTAGGTTACGATACACTGAAATCTACGATTGCTCTTTTTGTCGTAATCGATCCTATTGGAACGGTTCCTTTATTTATTGCTCTTACAGAAAAGATGGGAAGTGAAGAAAGAAAAGCAGTCTCGAAGACAGCCATTATTACTTCTGGTGTATTGCTAGTTGTGTTTGCAGTGGCTGGCACACAAATACTTACCATTTTTGGTATCACTATTTTCAGCTTTATGATTGCCGGTGGGATACTCTTGTTCATTGTGGCGATTGAACTATTAACACACGGGATATGGAGATTTGGCGCCAGTGGCGGCAGTCTTACTGCAGGTGAGTCAGGAGTAGTTCCACTGGCGTTTCCATTGCTAGCAGGACCTGGCGCAATTACCTCAGTTATAATTTCTTTTCAAACAGCTGGATTGATTGTGACAATATTATCCATAGCGATTGTAATTGGCATCACCTACGGGATCTTGCGGTCCATAAACCCTATTTACAGACTGCTTGGAAGGCGTGGTGCCATGATAATCACTCGAGTTTTTGCAGTTTTCATAGCGGCCATTGCAATACAGTATATAATAGAAGGTGTCAAGCGACTCTTTATCTAACAATCGTGTGGCTAGTAAGCCTTGTAAGTGTTAGCAACGACAATGCTCGAGTACATTTCTGAGCAACAAGATAAGTAGAAGATTTGCTAGTTTTTCCATCTCTTCGGCTTCTAGGCTGATGACAACTGACCATGTGGGGTCCCCTTAAATATATTATAGCGGGTAGCAAATGAGGTTTGCAAATTTACAACCCGTGTTATCACCAGTGTAAGAGGTGTGAAATGATATACGAATGTGGAAGTAATAACTGTGGAAAGCCATTCCAATATAATAGATGCTTCCCACGCAGTCAGGAATTATTTAGTTACTAATTACTAATTATCGTTCTCATAGTCTTGATAAAAGCCCTGTTCTATAATCTCAGCCAGACTACGGATTTCCTTTACATAATTGAATTCATTTGTTTCCTTTACACCTACACCTAATGACTCCAATTCATTTATCCACCAACCGTATCTTTCTGGGTGTTCCCTTGTTGCCATAATAGTAAGGCCTCAGTCCCATTCCACGCACTACTTCAAGTTCCTCTTAGCTATCTTTAACGGGGTTGTACGCAGTTAGGATACGATCTCATAGTCTAAACCACATGCGTAAACATAACACCAAATCTTCGCTTAATCAGTTGTTCTTGGAAGAAAGGACGCGTAACAGCCAATCTTTGGCTTTCCTAATCTCTTCTAAAATTAATTCGTGTCCACTGTTTTGCCAATTTATCGATATATCTACTACTCCAGCTTTTTTTAGTAGATTGAAAAGATTCTTGGTTTCGTGGTCTGGCACTATTGGATCATGCAATCCGGCAGATATGAACACATGTTTAGTGGAAAGATTTGGCAATACCTCTGGTATTAGCGGCACCATAGGACGGAATAAAATAGCTGAGGAGAGCAAGCTTGGTCGAAGGAACAGTTCACTTGCTGCTATATTTGCACCATTTGAATATCCTAGAGCTACGACGCCCTGCAGATCAAAGCCATAAACTTTCGATGCCGCCTCTACAAAATCTGCCAGTTCATGAGTACGAAATTTCAAGTCCTCTAGATCAAAAACTCCTTCAGCTAGTCGTCTAAAGAAACGAGGCATTCCGTTCTCCAAGACTTTGCCTCTAGGACTGAGTATAGCTGCGTTCGGAGCTACTTCGCGTCCCACAGGGATGAGATCTTCTTCAGTTCCGCCTGTACCATGAAGCAAAAGGAGAGTGGTAGTTCTTGCTTCACTTTTATTTGAAGGAACAAAGCGGTGGCTGAACCCAAGTTGGGTTTTCTTGTCCATTCTCTTCATTAATTCCCCTTTATATCAGGCTACTTCTTTAAAACTTCTTGCTCTTTATCTTTTTTGGGTAATTGTACTCTAGGCAGAATTTTCTCAAGATCCTTACGCATAGATTCAAGCCAAGGAGGAAGCATGAGATGTGTACCTAGGTCTTCAAGTTTTTCGTCTATCATGAAGCCTGGTGGATTCGTAGCAATTTCGAAAAGTACACCACCGGGTTCTCGGAAATAGACAGAATGAAAGTAAAATCGGTCTATCACAGGAGTTGCATTTAATCCAGCTCTGACTATATTGCGGCGTAAGACCATTTGTTGTTCATCAGTAGGCGTACGCCATGCTACGTGATGGACTGACCCAATCCCTACAACCGCTTGTTGTAAATACGGTAGACAAAGAACATCAACAATATTAGCTCCTCTTGATTCTTCTCCCGGACTAGCAGCATCTCCATTCGGAATCTCATAACGGAAGCGACTCCCATCTTGATGGGTGGGCATGAATCCCAATTCATCAGTCAAAACAGAGGCAGTACGTTCGTATCCTTCTTCTGATAGAGTTACAGAATGAAAACCTCTTATGGCCTGTTTAGCAGGTACGGGACCTTCCTTCCACACATTGACAGTTCTATCTTCGGCAGATTTATGTGCTACAAGTTCTAATTCTAGTCCATCTGGATCATATAGTGTTATTACTTGTTCATCATCAAACCGTTTGTAAGGTCCACGAAACTCGATTTGTTTGCTCTTAAATCTATCTATCCAATAGTTTATGGAATTCTCAGGAATCAGAAAAGATGTTGCAACCACTTCGCTTGTTCCCCTATGTCCTCTAGGTGCCTCTGGCCAATGAAAGAAAGTAAGAATGGTACCTGGACGTCCTAACTCATCACCATAATAAAGATGGTATGAAGTTGGGTCATCTTGATTTACCGTTAGTTTTACAAACCGAAGTCCCAAATTGTTTGTATAAAAATCTATGTTTCTTTGTGCGTTGCTAGTTATAGCTGTAACGTGATGTATTCCAAAAATATCCCTGTTCTCTTTTCTCTTAGCAGTTTTCATCTTTCCCTAAGAACATTCTCGTCGTCGTTTGTATATATCAATATCTTCATGAGTGTATTTGCCTTCTAACATAATTCTACAATCTCTTTGCTCGTCAAATAAGGCTTGCAAGACTTTTTCTAACATCTTCGGGCTTACTGTTTCCATACTCTGACTTATAGTTTCTTGGATTACGATAACGTCGATTAATAGAAAGATGAGGCATTTGTTACCTTATCATGTTTACTATATTGATAGTCCGGAAAAAAGATAACTTTTCGAAGATCAGTGTCTTTCTATTGGCTCTTAATGTGATTATTGATTACTAACCGTGATTATCAACACTACTTATTTTTATAGATATAGCCCCTCCTTCATTAGTGAACTTGGTAGCGCATGGTTAATTCATGAAAGAAAGGTGTTATTATTGGCATGAGGTTTACCAACACCACATTTCTCATTTTCAGGCACATACTATATCACATTCAGCAACAATGCTAAGTTGCCTTACCGTTGTACGGTTTCTCCAGGTCACCAATGGGGCCTTATCGGGTTACTCCCTTATGGGACTCCGATCCACGGACATTGTATCTGTACCCTATGAAATCTCCTGCGACATCGTGAGCACTACGTAACGAGGGGAAGAAACTCCATTGAGCGGCCGTCCGCGTTCCGCAGATCATTACCTATTATAATTTTCTGACGTTTTTATTCCTAAATAATGCAATATTCATGCCTACGCACTAGAACTAAATAAATGAAATCTCATACACATTTTCTGAACTTCTTCAACATTAGGGGAACCCGTAAGGTATGGATTGGGGTATGGTAGGAAGTCTGAGCCAGTCTACTGATTAATTATTCTCAACATGATAATTAAAAGATGATTATACTTATTATAATAGAGTGGACTGTAACTTTATCCACTTCTGGGCTTTATTATCCGTATAGATCTCCATATTTTTATCTTGAATTATATTCTTTGCAACGAGTCTTGCAATAGCTGGAGGAATACGATACCAACCAACGAGAAGTAGTGGAAGGTTGTCGACTTTTTGCGGTGTGTATTGCAATTTGTTAATAAAGCTCTTTACATCTTTACTTTGCATCTCGTGCCTAGCCGCAGCATCCAAAGGATTCGTTTGTATTTTCTCCAGTCCTAAATGGACTAGATAGTCTATTAACAACTTACGATACCCATCTTTTGATAAGTTTTCTAATAGGTTCTGATTAATTTTTTTGTCAATATATCCGTCAAATTCCTCTTGATTTGTGTTGATTTCCAACATCCTAGTTGTGGTGGAATACTCAGACATACCATTTTCTCCTGATGATGAACTATTACAAAGAGAAGAAGCGAACGTCTGAAAACCGTGAATTTCTATGTTATACAATACATATACACATGAATTTGGAGTATTGTAGTATTCACCATCGTATAGCTTTCGCTTTAGTTCGTCTAATGCAGCATCAAAATTTTGAAATATAATATTTCTGTTAGTCATTTTGTCGTCGTTATTGTTGCTTATACATTTATGGCTGTATTAAATGATAATGAATACTCAAAGAGGTTGTTTTTGAAGACTAGGACGGAAAACACCCTGGTTGAAGTTGAAGTAGAACTCCGTTATTTCGGACATCTACTCAGAGTGAATCGTTATACTGGGTTTGAATTAACAATATTTGAAAATGACAATTTACACTTCATAAGATGTATATGGTTATCTTACGTGTATCTTACATATGGGCGAAATAAAGGAAAATGAAGTATCTCTCAATGAAGCAAATGCTGAATACGTTCACCTTGTTGAAGATGTAAATGTGTGGTTCATTGATTATGTTATTGGAGTAGCATTTAGAACACCCATAAATTTCGTAGATAAAATGAATGGACTCTCAAAATCAGGTAGACCTTATAGAGAGTTTTCTGATTACAAAGACATGCAGGACTATTTGGACGAAATTACTGGTCAGGAGATTGTAATTGAATCCTCGATAGATCCTAGGACAGATACAGAATTTGATAGCAGGATCGTATGGGAGACGAAATTAAAAGAGTTTGTGCCCAGAAGATAAAGTAATGTGATTGTTATAAAAACTACGAATCTGAATGCCTAGTATGGGTTATTAACACTACACGGAAGTATGTTATTATCTTACCATTAACCATTTACCGGCGAAGGTATATCAACGCGCATCATATCGATTGGCTTTCTGATCATAGACATTTTATCTTTCATAAAACATATCAATAACTTGCAGGCTACATGATAGTGGTAAAGTATAACGACAAGAATTAAGTACTATAAAATGACGGTGGTGATAAATTCATGGTGATTTTTTATGACGACAAGGTTGATTATTGCAAAGTAACAACTGATGATTCAGAAATTAACCCTGTGATACGAACTACGAGATCGGAATTTGATGCTATTAGGACAAACAGTGGATGGCTTGAGCTGGAGGATAAACAGGAACAAAAACAAATGAAAGGACTAGTCAAATTGTAAAAGGTTAGGGGACAATCGTTCGGAGTATGTGCAGTTTATTGTGGAGACATGTCCAATGGACTAAAATGATTGATGTTCCTCAAAATTGGTCTACAACATTAAGAACTATTTTTGAAGATCAATGGAGTGGTAATTTGGAAGAAGATACCAATACTGCTTTCTCAATGTTTGATGGAAATATAGAATAGCATAACGTCTTACATTTTACAGAACCCTGGTTCAATCGTTTCCCCTTATTTACATCCTTTTGAATTTCGTCTATAATGAAATGTCTAGGTGTGTGTTCGAACAAATAATCAAATATGCCAGATGTATTTGAACCACTTCCTATGGCATAAGGTCTTAAGTTTTATATATACAGGGTATGTAGGCACACATGATATGATACAGTTGAAGGAGTTTGTCGGGGGTAACATC
>CAKOFP010000239.1 GCA_933226995.1 Candidatus Nitrosopolaris rasttigaisensis
GCATCATCATTTCTCTGTATTTTTTAGGGATTAGAGATTCGCCAATCTGATATTTCTTAAACAGTGGCCACATTTGTGGGAGAACATCTTTTGGTGTATTCTTAAAAAATCCAGGAAGCATGCCGAATGTCTTTTCAATATCCTTAACGGTCTCTTCATAACTCATGATCAGTCTGAAGGACAATCTTCCTATTAAGGAGTATTATTTCCACCAGTATTTCTATACCCGCATATCCATAGCCAAGTATGGATATTGGAAAAGAGAATTCTGGAAATAATATAGTTATTTATAATACTCACTTTTAGGACTCTTCAAGCGAGCAATGTGAATTCTAGTCCTGATTCTTTGGAAAAATAATAAAACCCTCAGAAGTCCAAGCAGCATCTTCTCCAAATCCATTTTTCCAAATGGCAATTGGTTGGTTGTTTTGATATCAAAGGTACTAATGCCTACTGTTGAACTAGAGGTCTTTACCAAACTGTCAGGCATGTTGATACGTACGAATGAATTATTATTACGTTTTGAAATCCGTCCAGCAGTCATATTTGTTAGCGTCCTTTTATCATGGAGACTGCTAGAAGTGACATACTCGAGTGGTAGAAATGAAATCGAAAAACAATATTCAAACTCCCAGCTTGCAGATAATGGTTACTAAATTATTTGTAGCCACAATGATCTTATCGTACAAAGAAAAATCCAACTGCAATTATAACGTAAACTGCAGTTAGCATGATTCCTTCAAACCAGTTACTCTTCCCATCGTGCGCAATCAAGTTCAATATCAATGCTGCAAGAAAAACCACAGCCAATTCATAAATTGTGAAAACTAGGTTAAATGGTCTATTAACAACGATTCCGGCTATCACAAGTATTGGAACTACAAAAATGGCTACTTGTGTTCCAGAACCAGCCGCAATTCCTATTGATAAATCAAGTTTACCTTTTCTTGCAAGCATAATTGCGCTACTATGCTCTGCAGCATTTCCTACTATACCCACAATAATTGCACCAACGAACATTTCACCAAACCCAAATTTTTTAATTGTCACTTCGAAAGAGCTAACCAATACTTCGCTTACTAGAACAACCCCAATCACACTAGCTCCAAGCAATATGATACATTTTTTCTTGCTCCACTGCAAATCATTGGAGTGTTGTTGTTGATTGTCTATATCTTGGTAAACCTTGTGACCTTCATTGCTTTTTCTTTGTCCATTTTCCTTTTCTTCCCTTTTCACCGAAGGAATTGCAAATAAGTGTTTATGAGTAACAAATGTAAATATTATGCTCGCTATGTATACTCCTAATAATACAAATGCAAGAACATCGCTAATAAATTGAATGTTCCCTTGGTTTGCTAAATTTACTTCCGTAGTTGGTTTTAATACAGTAATGGCTAGAATACTTGGAACTGCCAATCCAATTATTGCTAAGAATAGCATTGAAGACTGATAGCCTGTATTCTCTTTATTGAAAAATTGTTCTTTCTGCTTTAGACCACCTACAATAAGACTCAACCCAAAAATTAAGAGTATGTTGCCAATAATAGAACCTATAATGGATGCTTTCACTAGATTTAATAATCCTGCAGATATAGCAACAATTCCAATTATAATTTCGGCGGCATTGCCAAAAGTTACATTGAGCAAAGATGCTACAGTTGGTCCGTAATGTATCGCCAGATGCTCGGTTGAATCACCTATTAACTTTGCAAGGGGTATCAACGCAATAGCTGCAAATATGAAAATTAAGAGAGGTTCAGAATGAGTAAATTCTAATACTAATGCCATTGGTGCAAAGAGAACAAGAAAGTATAATACACTGGATTTTGATAATTTTCCATGAATATCACTATTGTCAAAATCCAATTACGATTCTTACCAAAATAGCTGAATGTAACATTATTTTATCTCTTTGGTTTGGTCGATCCTGTGTCGTTACCGACATGGTTTCTATTTCAATCCTGCGTGGGCTCCACTACGGGTTTTGTGCATTTTCTAGAATTTTGGCCGAACTAAATTGTCAATTATTTTTTTGGAGACCTTTCCTTTACCTATCTTTAAAATCATCCTTCAAAGGTTTCCCTACGACTCTACTATCTCCAACTCTTCGCTTCGGAAAGATTCGTCATAAGCGACGACCCAAGATCAATGCTCCGCTAAGCATGAAACCTCCAACATCTATCTCTTTTGAATGAAAAACCTATTCTATCTTTTTGGTTTCGAATGTTCTGTTGTTGACCGAGTTGCCAATTCAATTTCATTTCTTACTTATCATGCTATTATGGTTCCCGAGGGATTAAGAAGATCCTGCCGCTATCCGTTAATGCCATTCTTAGTTGTTTGTGCAAGTTAAGTCAAGTCAATCAAAACGGAAGTAAAAGATATTTGTCTGTCTCCAACATGTCGGGCTAATATCCATCCTTCTTTCTTTGACTTCCAATATTATGATGATACTATCATGACGAAGGCAAATTCGCATGATTTTGTTACAACTGGGTCCAATTGGGATGGCGATGACAGTAATTCTCTAGATGTAGTTAGATAATTCTTCTACCGAAAAACAAAAAGAGTCTGAACGACTCCGGGATTATCCCCGTACGGTGACCCATACTCAGACGGTCCTCGGTATGCATACTCTAATTCTGTTAATTTTCTCTTCAAATAGTATAATTATTCAACTCAGTTTCATAAATTAGATCTAAAAATATAAAAGTTTTATCAATTAATCACATTTATATGTCTCACGCGGACAATAAAAGATGTTAGGGGTGAGCATTGAAAAGTGTCTGTGGAATATGGCATTTATCCTGCATTCGGGATCGGTGTACCATTAGCGGTCTGGGGATTTCTATCCTACCTAAAGCAGAGTACAGGAAGTAGTAAAATGCAAAAAAGTAAACCAAGCAAAAAGTCGAAAACACCAATTGGGAGCACCGCAGCCTAATTCTTGTAAACAGAGAAATAGTTGTTGCATGACTCTCAGTTAGATACAATGCATCAGCTTGGACGGCGAATTTTCTTCTTCTTTGGAGGTGGTAGTACTGGTGGAGGGGGTACTACACGTAATATTAACAATCCAGGATCGTCCGCACTGCGCATTATGAGTATTTGACTATCAAACTGGATCATTTAATTGCTTTTATAGATATAGTTGCGGGTCGTTGACATTAAAACACACTAATTTGGTTTTGCAAGAAATATGAGCGTAAACCATATTTCTTCAACCATTAAATTTGGAACATGGACCATCTGGCAGCTCAACTACTCCCATAATCGTGCAATCGCAGAAGAAGACAGCACGACAAAACCAAACAAAACAACAGTTATAGTCTACTAAATGATGTCCAGAGGGCACTATTGCTTGTGTCGTCAGAGAGACTTATTAGTTTCGATTCTGCTTTCACTAATATGAAGAAATTGGAGCTTTTGATTCCGCATGAGCGTCTTGAAGCAGTTAACGAACTACTTCATAAGCATAGTGTAGGCGGTATGACGTGTTACGATGTCAAAGGAAGGGGTCGGTCAAAACAAGAGAGCGTAGATGTCGAAAGAGGTACAAGGTCATACATTCCAGAGCTTGGTCCGCGGACTAAGATTGAAGTAATTGTAGAAAACACGGTGGCAAAGCGCATTATAGATGATATGCTAAGCGTTATAAGTACTGGTTCATCCTATGATGGCAAGATATTTGTGTCTGATATTGCTGAATCTTATGACATAGGGACAAAAGCCGCAGGCGATGCCGCACTTTAATGTTCATCTCATAGCAGATTCACTAACATCAGGCTCAGTTGAATCTGTTCTGAATAATCTTAAGCAAGCTAAATCACGGAACATATATTCGTGGTGCGCTGCCTGTCTAGAATATTCAGTTTTATGACTTGTTTTGCTAGGCGGTTATTTGCATATCCAGAGCTCTTTCCACATTTCGAACTCCATTTCAGTTAACCAGTTACGCTTTACATTTGAATCAGTTGTCTAAACGTTTTAGGCATAAAGGTTACAATTTGGTAAGTCAATGTTAAATCTATCTGCTATATGTTTAGTCTTCTTTCAGATGATTTTATATCCTTGAATAGGTATATATTACATATGCTAAACGGTGTACCACACACTGATCAGAGGACTACCACCGTCCGACAGCCTATTGTTATCGTACTTGTAGCAATAGCGATAGTAGCAGTAGTGGGAGGATTCGTTATCATATCAAATTATGTTATGCCAAATATACACCAATTCTGCCAGAACAAGTTAGGTGCTATACATTGCTATACAGTCCAGTATCATAAAGTCTTTTAACTGACATGACGACCACCACCACCTCCAAAGAAATTACATACGAAAAGAAAGTCGTTGTCAAAAACCTATACATGTCCAATATAGCCGAAGAGTTTATTGCGATGCAGGTTGATCTGGAAATCCCTCTTGTAATAAGCATTCTAAAAGAATTGGATGTATATAAAGGTCAGACGGATGATGAAAATGAGATGACACTGGTAAATCATAGGGCATAACAGAATCATCAAAGCTAATGATATGTTGCCTTATTACGCTGTCAGAGAAAGGATGCTTACAGAAGAACAGATAAACGAAATTGTAGACGAGGATTTGAAGGATGAATTCGTTGGTCGGGTTGAAATGATAACTGGAGAATACAATATAATTTAATATTTAAGAGCTCTAGAAAATCGGATGTCAGCGTCAGGTATACACTATAGGCATGTTAAATATCGGATCCACACTTACGTAATTCAACATGAGATGAAAATTTGAAAAATAGTGAAGGGTATGATTTCGCTAACTCACACCTGCAGGTGAATGTCTATCTTCGCTATGCTCCGTTCTATTATGAGCATTTAGTGTTTCAATGAAGTGTGATGCACAATATTCCAAATGCTTTTAGCCATGCTAGAGCTATAGTATTTCCATAAGGTGAATACTGAATCTGGCTACAGTTCAAACTACTGCTGGCGGAATGCCAGTCTTAATTTTAAAGGAAGGAACTAAGGAAAATAAAGGTAGAGAAGCACAGAAAAACAACTTTGCTGCAGCCAAGCTACTCGCAGGGATCGTGAAGACTTGTCTGGGGCCACGTGGTATGGATAAGATGCTCGTAGATACTATTGGAGATGCTACTATTACAAATGATGGTGCAACAATTCTAAAGGAAATGGATGTTGAACATCCTGCAGCAAAAATGATGGTCGAAATTGCCAAGGCTGTAGATAATGAAGTAGGTGATGGAACAACGTCTTCTGTAGTTTTTGCAGGTGCTTTACTGGAAAAAGCCGAGGATCTGATTAACAAGAATGTCCATCCATCAGTAATCGTTGATGGTTACGATGCTGCGTCAGAACAAGCCTTGAAACTATTACAGAAAATTGCCGTTAAAGTGAATCTAGAGGATAAAGAACTTTTGATAAAGATTGCAAGGACTAGCATGTACTCAAAGCTAGTCTCAGAAGATAGCCCTATTTTAAGTCAAATTGCTGTGGATGCAACAAGCCAGGTAGCTGAAAAAGTCGATGGTACTAGTTTAAGCGTAGACCTCGATAATATAAAGGTCGAAAAGAAAGCAAGTGGGTCTTTACATGAAACTAAATTGATCAAAGGTATCATACTTGACAAAGAAGTTGTTCATACAGGTATGCCTAAGAGGATTGCTAAGGCCAAAATTGCATTGATTAATTCTGCTTTGGAAATTGAAAAGACCGAAATGAGTGCTGAGATCCGTATTAATGATCCTCAACAAATGCAAATGTTCCTTAATGAAGAGAATAAGATGTTCAAATCTATGGTTGATAAGATAAAAACGGCAGGTGCCAATGTGGTAGTGTGTCAAAAAGGCATCGATGATATGGTCCAGCACTATCTATCAAGGTCAGCTATTCTTGCAGTAAGGCGTGTAAAGGAAAGTGATATGTCCAAACTATCTAAAGCAACCGGTGCCAAAGTAGTAAATAATCTAGATGATCTAGATGCCAAGGATTTAGGTTCTGCTGAGTTGGTCGAAGAACGTAAGATCGAAACTGACAAATGGGTCTTTATAGAAGGGTGCAAGAATCCCAAAGCAGTGACGATTCTTGTGAGGGGTGGATCACAGAGGGTAGTTGATGAAGCTGAAAGATCAGTACATGATGCTTTGATGGTAACGAAGGATGTCCTGGAAAAACCAGAAATAGTGGCAGGTGGCGGTGCTACCGAAGCGTACATTGCAAACGAATTGAGAGGATGGTCAAGCAGTCTAGAAGGAAGAGCGCAGCTAGCAGTTCAGAAGTTTGCAGATGCACTTGATTCAATTCCTCTAGCTCTTGCAGAAAATGCAGGAATGGATCCAATTGATATTATGGCTGAATTACGAGAAAAACAAAAAAAGGGAGCCAAATGGACTGGTATAGATGTCAGAAACACAAAAGTTACTGACATGTTTAAACAAGATGTGTTAGAACCTCTCGTAGTTAAGGAACAAATCATAAAATCTGCAAGCGAAGCAGCATCTATGTTATTGAAGATAGACGACGTAATCGCCGGAAGCAAATCCAAAATGCCTCCTGGACCACCTGGTGGTGGTGGAGGAATGGGTGGTATGGGCGGCGGCTACGGTGGCGGAATGGATATGGAGTAGATTAGGCATAAGATCACAACAACAATATGCAAGAAACTGAAAACTGACGTCGTTAATATGTCACGAGTTTTGTTAAATTAATGATATTTGACATGTTAGACTCTAATGCAGGGAGGAAGGGGGACCAAAAAAATATGTCAAAAGCCCGCATCAAATCAAATTAAAATTGCTAACTCACTTTTTCGGAGGTGATGCGCGGTAACTTAACACGTCCTCTTTTGACGTCATATCTGACCTCCTGTGTGTGACTCGTTCTTAAATCATGATATAATAAAGTCAAGCAATAGCTCATAAACGCAGCTTTATAGGAGGATATGTTTAGATGATAATATATCTAAAATGTATATAC
>CAKOFP010000240.1 GCA_933226995.1 Candidatus Nitrosopolaris rasttigaisensis
AATTCCAGCTAGAGCAGGACCTAGAATAAACCCAAGGTTGGAAGATATCGCCATTTTTCCAAAGTTTTTACTCCTAGTTCCATCAGATGAAAGATCCGCAAGATAAGCATTGGCAATAGAGATATTTCCACCAGTAATGCCGTCAATAGCTCTCGCAAGAAATAAGATAAGCAAAGGAAGAATAATGACAAATGTTCCAAGGAAGGCGATATGAATGCTAAAAGATTTTTCAAAGGGCAAAAATAATGCAAAAAGAAATAGTATCCAACCAACTGATGTTCCTACATTACTCAATAGAAGAACTTTTTTCCGTCCAAAAATATCAGACCATCTTCCTAATACTGGAGCTCCAATAAGTTGGAAAGCAGGATAAGTGGCGGCAAGTAGACCATAAACTATAGCATTACCTCCAAATTTCATGACTAAAAAAACTAGGAAAGGCAAAACAATACTAAAGCCAAGAGTACCTACAAAATTAACCAATAATATAGGAAAAAGTGGAGGCTGTTTTACTAGACTAGCCATTATTTAGGTAACCATAGGGTTCCATTTAAAAATTAAGGACACAATCTGACTTCAATTAATTGATGCTGCAAATAACTCACTCTCGAAAAGTCCTGGTTATAAGATAGCTTATAAATTCAGAGAAGGCCTTGATCAAATCAAATCCCTTGTAATTTTAACTATAATTGTTGAGTTTGTCTCAGACGCGTCCAAGTACTCTTCTTATCTGCCGATAGTACAAAAGATTATTGATTCATTTGAAATAGACACTAGAGACAGAACACCACGCACACACACACAACACAATAGTTTGTTTTGTTGCTATCTCCATCCCTCTTGGACCTAACCACGTTCTTGGTCTACAATCAGCACTTGCTTAGCCCATGACTATGACTTGTTCTGATCAAGCCACTCCGACCAAGGAATGATCCCTAAGTGCGGTCTAGGCTCTTTATCTAGCATACTCAAGTACTCCAGCATGTGACCGTCGGGATCTCGGAAGTAGACTGAGGCTGCCGGCATCCAGCTGATCACGCTCGGCTCCGTTGACTCTACTCCGAAAAAGGAGAGTGGTTTAATTCCCTGCGTTTTCAAGCGCTTGGGAGCTTCCAAGAGATCGTCCAAGGCCACATCAAACGCCAAATGCAGAATGAGGCCGAGAGGTGCCGTGCCAAGCGACCATAATCCAAGCATGGATCGCCCAGATTCGCCGATCCATAAGAAGGCAACATTGCGTTCGGATGCCTCAAACGCTAGCTTCAGGCCTACGACATCTCGGTAGAAGCCAATGGACCGCTGGAGATCGCTCACGGTCATATGTGTCTCGAAGAGGTGTCTGACAGGAATAGGGTCAGTCATTACTGCTGTTTCGTTCATGATTTATTTAAGAATACTTCACACGACAAATTTCGAAAGCCGTCGGAAAATCTTTGCCCAACGCTATTGCCATTTTGTATTTTGGCACATGTGAAGTGCAAACACATACGTTTCTTGTGATGCGGTTCATGTTTTTGGCGTGCGTCATTCAAAGACTTGCGCGAAACAATCGAGAAATGTCCTTGAATTGTAAAGTAGAATCGATTCCACTATCTGATAAGGAAATATACGCATTTGGTTATGACGTAATACGGAGTAACATTAGCGTTCAAATCAGATAGATGATGGCTGGGGCTTGCCGCGCACCAACAATAAATTTTTTTCTCTTTTTTCGGGCCGAATAGGTAATGAGTGTCCAATATTTTGAGATTTGGATGAAATTAGCGATAGAAGTTTATCTAATGTCAGCTGAAAAAGTAAATAATGCAAAAGCAAAAAAAGATCCCATTATTTGCAATAACGGTAACGGCAGTAGTAACGATATCTATCTTATCGATTCCAACAGCAATGGCCTCAATCTTGCGAATAAATACGCCAATACAAGGCCAGAAAGTACCTGCAGGTTCCTTTCTCATGGTAACAGGGACATCAATGCCATCAAACTCAACCCATACAAAATGTAACGTTCAAGTACAAACGAATCAACACGGATACAAACCCGTTAGTCCTCTCGGTCCTGCTGGAACATATACAACATGGAAAGGTACAACAAGCGAGCCGGTCAAAGTAGGAGTCAATCATGTAGAAGGTCAACTTTTATGTTTTGGTGCTAATGGTACGCCAAACCTAATCAAACATTTCGTTCGAAATTTCACAGGAATACAAGCCAATTCGGGTGTTCCAATAACGCCCACATTACCACATTAGGCTGCAATAATAACAATAATTTCACTGACTAAATTACAAAGTCACGCAATAAAGCAGAATCAATACTAAATGTGTGTTAAATTGAAATGTTACAGGCGAATACTTGTAATATAAACGGATATTTGATAATCCTTTATAATGTCTAAATGCATATAGTGGATATGACTAACGAGAATAGTGACCTATACAAAACGAGAAATGTTCATCCAAATAAAA
The DNA here is from genome assembly GCA_933226995.1 of Candidatus Nitrosopolaris rasttigaisensis. Classification (GTDB taxonomy): domain Archaea; phylum Thermoproteota; class Nitrososphaeria; order Nitrososphaerales; family Nitrososphaeraceae; genus Nitrosopolaris; species Nitrosopolaris rasttigaisensis. Next base: position 2,464 of record CAKOFP010000240.1, read on the forward strand.
GAGTTCCAGCACAATTGAACCCTGAACAAATTGCACAGTCAATAAAGAACATTGCCAAAGGAATCCACGAAGGATCATATCAAATGAGAAAAACAGTACGAATTCTTCATCAAAGTGGAGCATTTAACGAGCTAACACAGGCGGTATATTATGCCACAGTTGCTGCGCGTGACGCTGCACGAGAAATTCGTGATACTACTAGGGATTTGAAAGAGGACGGTATAGTCCGAGGTACAGCTAGCGCTATACAACAAACAACGGCGGCAGCGCGTATGACAGTACACACAGTCAGAGACATGGCAACAGAGACAGCGGAGACATTCCCTAAAGCGATCATGACAAAGCTTCCTGAGTGGCCTTAATGCCATAAGTTGCACAAGACACACTCCTGTTTTATATAATTAGAAATGTAGAAGGAGCAGAGCCATATTTTGCAAGAGCATTTGCCATCATCTCAGATTTATTAGGTGCTTGGGCACGTATTCTGGCAGTCCTAGAGTCGACTACCGGGTAGTGGTTGCAACTCGACTTCGATGTTCTATCCACCAACTCGTTACCTGCTGTTGACTTCCCACACCCTGGAGGGCTAAACTGGGAACAGCTGGATAGACTTACCACTGCTGGCTTTACCACAGATAATAACGTAGGATGGAATGTAACAATAAATAATCCAGATTTAGATTCAGAAAGAAAATTTGCAAGACGGATCGTTCAATTTATAGCATGTGTTATGAGGTATCAAAGAATGAATAAAAACACCTCTATCACATCCTGAGTATAAAGGTCTTTTTAATTGCTGAGTTGTAATCCATATTATTAAAGCGGTTTTTTTCGCAAGCTTTTTTCTCCTATACAATTTTTACACCCAATACAACTATTACACAAGACGTTTATAAGTGGAATGTAATGAATGTATAATGTGTAATTGTATTGATCAAGAAACGGAATGATTCTGTAGAGTATCGTAACGTTCGTCTATCTATTGAAACCTACACTAAACTTGACAGATATCTTCTTGAACTTATTCAGAAAAGAGGTGATAGACGACTTTCGCTTGACGACGCAATAAACTCTTTGATTGAGGATTACTATTCTAAGAGAACGAGAGATTAAGGAGGAACCTTGCAACACTACGTAGGCTGTTCTGGATGGAGCTATACATCTTGGAAAGGCCCCTTCTACCCATCTAATCTAGAAAAAGCTAAATGGTTGAACTATTATTCACAGATATTTGATTATGTAGAAATTGATTCTTCATTCTATAGGACTCCTAGCGTCTTTATGGTTAAAAATTGGTCCAAGCGTACTCCCAAAAATTTCAGATTTACTGCTAAATTTCCAAAAGTCATAACTCATGATAAAAGACTGAAAAATGTCGATAAAGAATTGGAACTTTTCTTTCAGGTGATTGATCCTTTAAAAAGTAAGACTTTGGCTTTACTTATTCAGTTACCACCTTCTTTAATGATATCCCAAGGTCTTGAAGGACTGAGACAATTATTACCAACATTAGATAACACTGGATTCTGGTATGCAGTAGAAGTTAGACATAATTCATGGTTTCAAGATCTAGCATACAACTTCTTTACTGACAATAACATTTGTATGGTTTGGAGTCAGCTTGCAAACATACGAACGCCTCCAATAGTAACTACAGATTTTTTATACATAAGGTTTATTGGCGATAGAAGTATACAAGAAAGGGATTTCGGTAGTATACAGAAAGATAAGATTTCTGAAATGCGAAAATGGGCACGTAATCTTAAAGCAGTATCAAAGCAAGAAACAGGAGCAGAGGAAGAAGGAGAAGCAATAATGCGGAGAGGAAGAAAAAATAATATTAATCTTGCAATAGTAGCGGCAAATAATCACTATGCTGGATTTGGACCTGGAACTGCAAATTTATTTCGCAGTGTGGTTGGTTTGCCTCAAGCGACTTTGGGAGAAAATAAACAAGACCTGATTCAAGAAAGGGATTTAAAGCAAAGTACGCTTTCTGATTTTATTGATTAACAAAGAATACAATGACCAAGTAGAAAGGAAGTCTTTACCTCTTTTAATTAAAGAAAATAACGCTGTGGATGGTCCTTCCTATCATTCTCTGAGAACAAGATACATATCAGCTCCTTGAACTGGAGCGCGTTAATAATATCTTTTCTACAGTAATGATTGTTAAAATATACTCTAAAGAACTTTTGTCTCATTTTAAAAACATATTTTTTCAACTAGGATAAGGTGATGTCGAACGGAAAGCGTAGGAGCCCATTTTGATATCTTTTGGTATCTAGTTAGTCTGTATTTCTCCGTCCTTTATTGAGTTCCTTATTGTATGTAATGAAAAATCTGCATTCTCGTAAAGGGATAGAATAAGCCCTGTCCTAGTTATATAGTTATATAATGCAGACCCTTAATTTCAGCTCTATGTTCATCTGATACTTTTTGATATCTTGCTCGACTATGTTGTGCAAAGCTATGGGCACAGATTGAATCGTCTCCGTAATCTCCATTAAATTTTTAACAATTATATTACTGATCTCAACGGCCTTTACAATTTTTGTCTCACTATTGGGAGGATAAGAACCAACGTAAGCAAACTGCCTAAAATCCAAGCTATTGAATATCCTGAATGTTTAGCTATAGTGGAAAACAGCAATGGCACCCAAAATGCGCCAAATAATGACACACCATTAACAAAACTCACAGCAAGTGTTTGATACATCGGTTGATACTTTTCATTTATCTTTTTTGCTTTAGCATACGGAACAATGAAGCCCCCAGCGGCAAAAAAACCAGCCAGTATGACTGAAATTATAGCAGCGTAAAATGTATTGAGTGCAATAATGGATATGCTTATCGATAGAGCAACTCCACATAAAAGTAACAGATTCTTGGAATCCTTGACCTTAGTATAAATTTCACCAAAAATGGGAGAGAAAACAAGAATTGATACTAAAGGTAAACTTCCCACAAAACCTGCAATAGTAGGATCAATATGTAAATGATCTTTAAGATAAAATACGGTAAATGTAGATATTACATTCCATCCTATTTGGATTCCAAGTAATGCTAAGCCTAGGATAATCAGTGACCTATTGAGTAAAGTTTGCCTTAAATCAGAGAGCTTGATATGACCATAACTTGACTGGGATTGTTGTTGTTGTTGTTGCCGTCGTCCTTTATCCTTCATGTTATCTTCTCCTCTTGCTAATGTGAAAACCAAAAACAAACCGCTAACTATTCCTAATATACCACTTATTACCAGACTTATCCTCCAGCCAACAATTTGTGCGATTAGCACCCACCCAAAAATGCCTATAATGGCACCTAGTGCTTGGGCTGAGTTAAGTAATGCAACTCCTAATCCTTCGGATCGCTTCCCTAAAAAATCTGAAATTAAAATGACACTAGGACCAAAGAAAAATGCCATACCAATACCTACTACGAATCGCAGGATCATCATTTGGGATAACTCAATAGATAGACCAGAAAACAGAGAGGCGATAGATGCAATGAGAAACTCCACAAATAGCAATTTTCATTGGGCCGTATTTTGCAGCCAAGATGCCTGCAACCACTTGAAAAAGACCAATACCTACAAGAAAGCTTGCTGTGATTAATCCTAACATAGATATGTCTTGCCTAAAGTCTATGGCTATCAGATAGAATGTGGATGAAATGTTGAACCAGTTTACAGCATAGAATATTCTAGCAAATATCAATGAAAGGACAGGCGGAGAGGAGAAGGCACGAATAAATGAAGATGATGAAAGACGTGTCATTGTATTCTTTGAGTAGTATCACAACAAGGCAATTAAATGGACATCTAGTGATGAGAGTAACAAGATACTATTGCAGGTACATGGTTTTCCACGAAATTCTTCAGTGGATCTTATCAGCAACACATAGAATCTGTTCCATCTAAGATTAACCGCTTGAATCAATAACAATAATGTAGGATCTATATTCTTGTCAGCTGAATGAATCTCGTGAGCCATAATATAATTATTTATAAATCGTTTAACTTCTCGGATATTCTCAAAAATCAACTTTGCCTGAACAATTAGCTATGTTCTGGAGTGAATATTGGAATAGCGGTAATACTCTTGCAGTAGGAATCGCAGTGCTCACGTGCATTCAAAACTGCATCTGGATGCAAATTGTCTTTAAAATCGTTTTATACGTAATTCGGATTTCGGTCGGCGAAAATGTTATCGCTACTGCCTCGCATTCTAATCCCTCCAGAGAGTTAGGATTGGGTCTAATCGCAATACAGCAGTGGGCCACGTACATATTAACACTGCACTAGTTCTCAATCCATCTTTTAATCCGCTAGAGTTTTGGCAAAACTATTTGACAAATTGGATTCAAGCGAACAGGGTTCACTGTGGACTCCATCATATCAGAAGGCCCAAATGCTGTATCCACTGCGTTAGGAATCGAACCATACATCGCAAAGATAATTTATGATGAGGCCAAAAAGATTACAACTGAAAGTTCCTTGGTTGCTCCTTAACTCCCCTACTGTTTATTTATTATCTGCAAACTGTCGCATTCTAAATGGTAAGAATTTCTGATTCCAAAGGGAAGGAGAATAGAATTCGAGTGAGGATATTAGATTCTACATCAGTAGCTCTTCAATACGACGACTGCAATAGCAATCTGGATTACATTTGTATGAAAAATGAAAGTTCTGTGTTCTAGTCCTGGCGAAATTGATTCAACTAGGAACCGATTATTTAATGAGCCCAGCACCACGCTTGTACCATAGAATTACTTACAACATAATGTAGCGGTTGCTCTTACCAATTATCATTTATTATGATGATGACGGCTGGTTGTAGGAATAGTTCCTGCTCCCGTTACACCACTATCACTTGCGCTGCTACCATCGCCAATGCCACTTCCCCCTAAGGCCTGGGAATAGCAATTGTCTACTTTCTCTATAGATGGCGGATCCTGATGTGTTTTGGATATACAGCTATAGAATTTGTTTATTTCTTTGTCAAGGTTGGAATTTCCAGTATTTACTTGTTCTTGAGCTACTGACCCTCCTCCTTTGCTTGAAGCCATGGCTGGCGTAGTGAGGGATATATTGGTTGTTAAGATAGATAACGTGATTGCGGCAACTATGAATGAAAGTGCTCTATTTGGATACATTGTTGTGGTATGAATCCACGACTTTGTTTATAGGATTTGAGAACGCAACCTCAGGTTTCTAAATATAGATAATTCGAACAGTAAACAAGGTCGTGATTATCTTATAGTAATCCGATCCATATTTCCTATAAAGATCTTAACATACTTATTTAATGACCATGAAGTCGACCCATACATTTCTAAGCATTATTGCTATTATAGCAGCATTCGCACTTATAGCGGCAAGCACATTTGTCACGCCCGCATTCGCATTAAAACGATACTTTAATTGTGTGACTGAAATTGCTAACAAGGCTGGGCAACTCACTTTACAAGATGTTAATAGCTGCTATGATAAGGAATTTCACACTGGCCAAGGAAGCAGCGGCAGCAGTACATCAAGCGGGAAATAATTTAGATACCTGATTGATAACTGGTCATTCATTTTTAGTTAGTAGATGTCTGAGCGTAACGTCCGCTTTTTTGGTAAAGAGTAGAGATAATTACATTATGAACCATTCGTATCAATATGGATAGAACAGGCTACGGTATGTAGTTTTTATGAAAAGTAGATTGGATGAGTGGTAGTGGCGCTAATAAGAGATGACAAGCAATTATGATTGATTACGAAAACTGCAAAGTACATAATAGAAGAGAAGAAAGAACGATGATTTTTTAGATAATAAACTTTTTAATCCAAGTTGGGCATAAGGAACTCTAGAACCCTAGAGATTTTCGCTTTATTCTTGGAAATTCTTTCAAAGATGATATATCTTTAGGGTTCTAATAACATAAAATTTGCGATTGTCATCTAAATAGAGACAGTGCAATAAAAATGATCAAACACAATTACCATCAACTAATGGAGTTTTGGATCATATCAAAGACTGAAAAATGGATGGAACCATCCAATTGAAATTATTGTATGCTACTGCCAATAATATATGTACTGGCATAAACATCTCAAACCTCGAGAAACTAGCTGTTAAACAGGAAAGAAGGAAGAGACAGAAGCCACTCTGGCTTTTCTAATCTGTTCTTAAATTAAATCGTGTCCGCTGTTTTGCCAATTTATTGCTAACCAAATTCATGAAAACTTACAGTTCACAGACCTAATTCATCTTATCCATCACAAGACATTGTAAGTCACAACTGCAAATGCAAACTTCCAAGCAATAGTTTTAAGGCCTAACCTTCCTCTTGTTCCAGTTAGGCGTTAATACTGCTGCTCATTGCTTTTTTCTGCTAAACTGCCGAAGGTCGAAAGCTTTTATTATTAAGTTGTTTTATTCATAATACTGAGGTACTTGACACACAAAAAAATGTGTGAGCATGCTAGGAATGTTGATGAAAATCTTGCACCCAAGACATCTGGCTGTGAAGAATGTGAAAAAGAAGGAACAGAGTGGGTTGCACTAAGAATGTGTCTCAGTTGCGGTCACGTAGGATGCTGTGACTCATCCGTTGGTCTGCATGCAACTAAACACTTTCAGAAAACAAGCCATCCGGTGATGATGGCGCTTCCGGATAAATCGTGGAAATGGTGCTACGTCGATAAGGATTACATCCGTTAGATACTGCTGAGATAATATCAAAATCCCTAAGAACACAAAAATCAGCAACTAAACTGGAATAATACAAAAATAAACATGGATCGGTTTCATTGGCTACCTAGGATTCTCCTCAGACTATGGCTCTCATAATCTTCCCATCCCAGCTAAGTGCTTTTATCTGGGCTGGGCCTAATCTTCACGGATCAGGTTAAAAGACGATAGCAAATATTTCAAAGTGTATCAAAGGCTAGTATGGAGCAATTTATATTATGTTTTATCTACATTTTGTAGATATGAACGAGAATGGAAAATGACAATCATCCAATCTATATAGCATTATTTTGTGTACATACTCTTGTCTCTAATTCTAGCAACACTGCTAATCAGTTAGAAGGAAGACAAATTGGCTTCAGAGACCGTCTGCGATAGTCTTCTGCTACTCGCCATTAGGCTACCTCGATAAATAATTTGCTAACATTCTAGTATGCTTAATACATCTAAAAAGAAGGAGTAGTTCAATGATTAAGGATTTTGTAGGTGGAGGATTCAGGATCCGCTGTTTTTATTGTAAGACGTTCAACATTGTTTATCCGCAAGACCCAGAGTATATTCATCCATTGCTCCAACCCTGCCTCCGTAAACATAGTATCTTATCGATGTTCAAATGCATTGCTTGCAGACAGTGGACAAAGTACTATTGGGATATAGATCACAACCTAGATAACCGTGGTTCGTGATCTCAATAGAGTTAATATTCAAAAAAATTATTGTTATTGTCACCATAAGATAATTTTGATAACTCCCCGTTAGCAAAAATCAGACTAAAAAATGGCACTTTTTGTCGCCGTATTTAGAGTATCCCAAAAAATCTGACATACTCTATTTGGCATTGAGCTATCTATTCGTTATCAAGTTTAATTTACAAATTGTGAGAACTCTGGCAGCCATTGTGCCGATATCAACACTAGTTTTGAAAGTCTACAATTCCAAAACGAAGAATAGGTAGGTACGTAGTATTAATACGATATCGATTTTACTGACGTTGATTTTCTCCGAGTCGCCGTTTACAACTCGCATAATCTGCATTGCCTAGTTCGCCGATACGAAGAGTATTAGGGCAAGTGCCTGGTGCACGCAAATGCATGGAACTTTTCTTATATCGAATTTTTTTTTTGGTTCTTTTCTTATATCATGTGGAATTAGAGATAGTGCGGCC
>CAKOFP010000241.1 GCA_933226995.1 Candidatus Nitrosopolaris rasttigaisensis
CTTTATCTTCTTGTCCAGTTATTCTTACTCTCTTCTTTTCTATGTTCACGATTACAGCCCCACCTCGTCCGCCTTTTTTGATGAATTTGACTGCGTTACTTAATAGATTAGAAATAACCTGCGATATTCTTCCTTTGTCTGCATGTATTAAAATATCCTGCGGCTTGTAGTACAGTTCTATATTTTCATTCTTTAGGAAATCTCTGCCTAATGTCATATCATTCATAGCATTCATTACTACATCATTTAGATTGAATTCTTGTTTCTTCAGATCTAGTGATTTGCCTTCAATTTTTGTGACGTCTAAAATATCATTTGTAAGCTGCATTAATCTTTTTGCATTCCTAATAGTGACCTCTAATAATTCCAGTTGTTTGATATCTTTTATTTGAGATCGAAGCATTTCTGTTAAGCCGATTATAGGTTGTATAGGACTGCGTAATTCATGAGCTGCCACATTGATGAACTCTTGCTGCATTTTATCGTGAATTTTCAATTGTTCATACAATTCAGTTTGTTTCCATAAGTTCTCAAATATCGAAACATATGAAGAAATAATTGATTTACTATTGGAGTATGTGGTTAATCCAGCCGCATAATATGAGCTGTCCTTTGTATCGTCTCGCAGTTCTATAATCATAGAATTTTTTTTATCTATTAATACAATAGTAATTCTAGTCTGCAAATTTTCTTCAGCAATTCTAAAATCTACCTGAGGACAAATTTTCGCTGCTTGCTCTATTGTATCTTTGATTTGTTTGTCAGCAGGAATAAGTATTCTAACTTGTACACCGCGTTCTTCTGTTGCTTCCTTTAACAGCTGCAATAGTCCCAGCTGCATTTGACGACGGAATGCATTTGCTGTTGAAAATATTGATAATACTTCATGGTTTGACTTCTTTACATAATTCCATGCTCGTTCTATCCCTTCTCTGGGATTTTGGATTATTTCAATATCTGCCAAGTCAGTGCCTTCTTCGATATCCCTTATCCTATCCACTGCGTCTATCCCTTTGTTCCATAATTCTTCAAATATCGAACTAAAATGATTTATATACGCTGGTTCGTTACTGAGCAGTAGACTCTGAATCATCCTGCCGCCCTCCATCTTTTCTATCGTGGCTGCTATTTCTTTATCTGAAACTCCAAAGCTCATCGGCGGTAGATTTTTGACATGTCTTATCTGGATGCCGGCATCTAGAAATACTCTGGCTAATTTTGCGTTATCCGTGTTAATACTACTGACGTATCTAATGCCCTTGTGCTCTCCTTTCTTTTGCTTCTCTAATAATGTTTTTTTTATCTCAAAAAAATGGTTGTAGCTATACTGCATTCCTCCAGATGTTATACATGTATGTAACTCACTTGAATTGGCTGTTAGACGAGCGATGTTTTTGACAACCTCGTCTGGCTCCTCTATTATTTTAGTTTCATAATGCGACGTGATTCCTTGTTCAAGCTCTCTAATCCTCTTTTCAGCAGATATTGACTTGTTCCAAAGTGTTTCAAATACATATTGTTGATGTTCTACAATTTCCTTGACGCTACTAAAGATAATTAGAGAGGCGGGTTTAGTTTCATCATGTGAAGTTGCCGGTGCAAGATATTCTGTTTCGCTTATCATGAAATTTCCTTTGATTCCATCCAGATGGTGAAGCTCATTGACTATTGACATCAATTCTTTGCAGTAAGAAATGTTAGAATTTGTGATTTCGGTAAGATACCTCAACCTTACATCTCTGCTTTTGGCAACAAGAAAAGATCTCTTTATTGATTCAATGCCAATGGCCAATGAGGGCCGGCTGTAGTCCATGCAAGTATCAATTCGATTTTTTGTTCTAGAGAAAAATTGTAATTCTTGATTGATTACTTTCTCAGTACCATACAATACCTCTGTTCTTTCAGCAGTACCAGCAGGTGTAGTCGGTTCCGACAACAATGAAAAAGCGAAATACAAATATATAAGCACATTTTTTAAAAATTGTAAAAATTACATAAAAAAGAGCAAGTTGTCTATTTTATTGGTTAGTATACGTCCTAGTCCTGTGATTCGCATCGAAGACTGAATAATAGGAAAAGCTTATTCTGTCACTGCATATAGCCAGTGATTTCGTGGTTTCTTGCGTCAAGATCCCAGAAGAGGGCTAGGGCAGCTTTATTGCGTTTATATGGTTCGAATTTGAGAATAAATAAAATTTCGTCACGTTCCCATAACTCCGCTTCTGAGTATGGACTTATCCTTTTCGTTTTCCTCTCTTTGATTCTAGCGAATGTAGGAGTTTTCCAATCGGATTGTGGTGCGACGGCCTCAGAGTCTTTGCCTCTCATATTGTAAAGCCATCGAAAAAAAGAGTTTGAGTCTGGTAAGATAGTTATTCCAGGTTGTAATCCATTTGTTTTCATTGTCTTCTCTGTTTTATCTTAGTATCCAGAAACGCCCCGATTTGCTCCTTTTTCTGAATGTCATAGAAGGTAGTATGCGATCCAAGAAAGCTGGCAAATGCTATGATCGCTTTTAAGTTGTTGTTTTGATGATGCTCCGAAGACCCGTTCTCCTTCATATATTCGGAAAATTCCTGTATTATAGTAGAATTGGTAGAATTTGGCACAGAAGAAATTTTGTTGATTGTAGTAGTAAGTTTTGCTGGCATCTATTTTAAACCTCACTTTCTAGTTCTATTATATCGTATATTACCGAACTCAAGTATATGAACCCATGTACATATTGGGGCCAGTGGGATTTGAACCCACGACCGCCAGCGCCCCAGGCCTGTACCTCACCCAGTGTTGAGATGGTATCCTGGACCAAGCTAGACGATAGCCCCTCGTATTCTCAGACTGGGTGACCTCTTTTAAATGTACACTGATTACGGAAATATCAGAGTTGAGAAGGACAGCATGATTTCCATTTCTGCAATTGTTCTCGACCTAGTATGAAAATCGGAGCTGACCGCTTGTTTTTCGTGATCCGGGCAGTCTAGGACTATTTCTCCTTTGCAATTTCTGATTCGTTCTACAAACTTAGGAAACCTAGGAATGTCGTGCTTTGGAAAACGTTGCAAAGAATACAGTGGTGTTAGTAGCAAGCTATCTCGAGACTTTCGTAGCTGGTATAATATCAATTAGTCATGAACAGGAATACCAGCATTATACTATTGTCCAGGTATGAGGAATAGGACTAAGATATAATATTAAAGGGATTAAAAACTAAATGAAACTAGTGGACAAGAAAATACCTATTTTTATTGCAGTTGGGATAGTTGCAACAGTTGTTGTATATCTAGGATTGGAATATTCACTATTCTTTCCTACATTCTTTTCTGCACCAATATCAAGTGAAGAAGCAGTATCCATTGTAGCACATACATTGAACCTTACCAATTATGATGTAAATGATTTCTTAACTATGTATGTATATATCAAAGGTGATGGCAGCATTTTCGAATCTAATATAAATTCTAATTCAATTGGAAAATATATTGGCAAGACCGCCCCAACAATAACGACAGGAAGTTATTTTGCATGGGAAGTAAAATACAAGAGTAATGATTATTTCCTCGATAGCACTACTGGAGAAATTATCTCAAACTCAAACACCAAGAGATTCAGTTAGAAAATTGTTGAAGGTTAAGTTATTGCTAAACAATAGCATCTTGGAGATAATTAATTGAATTGACTAATCCGTTCTAAGATTAGATTAATCCTCTTCTATAGGGGGCGGATTCCCCTTTACTAAAGTTGTTTTATTTCGATAGTATAGGATATAACTCCACGGTCAACCAATATTCCATTTTTTAGTGGTACATATACACTAGCAGGCTTATCTGCACTAATTACTTCTGTCGTAAGTGTATTAAGACTGTCCCTCTTATCGAATATGTTATTAGCAACCCGTTGACTTTTTTCCGAAATATACACTAAAATTTCGGCTCTTTTCTCCTCAATTCCCCTATTTTCCAAATTGAGCCTAATTCCAATCAGTTGATTTCTGAGGGCATATTCAGGTTCCACTTTAGTGACGACAATCATGATAAGTATATTTCACTCTCTTTCTCTATTGAGAGAAACGATGGCTCCGGATATAAAAAACATGTTACGAAAATATAGACTCATTTGTGTGGAGCATTAGCAAAGTTTGAATTGTGTGGTTATGTTACATTCTCACCTCGCGGGTTGCCAAGAGTAACTTATCCTGCTATATATTTCGCCAGAGACCCGCATTTGTCGCTAGAGACTTAACATTTGTCACTAGTGATTCATCAGTTATCGCTGGCGAGTCAGTAGAATATCACTAGTGATACATATATAATACATATTGTTCAATTATAAATCATGCAAAGGTTAAATGTACAAAAA
>CAKOFP010000242.1 GCA_933226995.1 Candidatus Nitrosopolaris rasttigaisensis
ATGTCTGATGAAGAGTTTTATAAAATGATGAAGCAAAATATGATGAAGTAGAGTTATTTTCAATTTTCTATAATTATAGTAGTAGACGGCACTGTTACAGAGAAAGACATGTCATAGGAAGTAGCATTTTTGTCAAGCTTAAGTTCGTGGTAGAAGGCAAGCCAAGGGCATATGTCACTAAACCTATCTGCATACAACCAATTCGTATGACGATCATATTTCAGTCTATTGAAATGCCAAAATTGAGTTATTTACATATTCGAGTTTAGCATATAGATAATATAACAAAAAGAGGAGTAATAAATATTGAATCACTTAAGAATAGAACTGGAGCCATCTGAAATAAAGGTAGGTATTAGTGGAGCACGGATTTATCAAACCTAATTTTGCGCAAGGCATGATCATTGCCAAGAAATCACAAGTTTCAAACTCTCCATGATCGCAAATAATGCAAAAGACAGCCGCTACTTCTAGCCGTATGTCAAAACATGTACCATTGATGTCGCTATTGAGCCACTAACCAATAATGCAATAATTACTAGGAAGAAGGCTAGGTTGAACTGAACAAATAAATGAATGTTATGGTATGGGTGCGCCCCCGCACATATACAAATGCATTGGTGCGTTATCGCCGTTGTTGTTAGTAACTATCAAATATTCTTTTAGTTCTGCTAAATCAGATTGTTCTTCTTTTGGTGATTGCCAGATCGCGTGTATCGCACACTTACTATTTGATAGGATTGTTTCATTTACAAGCGGCGCAATTGGTAAGTATGTCTTTTGTTTTAGATATGGATTCCATGCATTGTAAACAAATGCAGTCGCTGGAGATATACCTGTCCTTGTTAGCTGATTTGGTGCATTTTTAATCGTTGTTTGATTGATTGTTGGTGTTGTTTGATTGATTGTTGGTGTTGTTTGATGGAGTCCAGTAGTGCCGTTTGTATGGTGTAGTTCTAAAGGCATTACTTGGTTAACTGATATAGAGAGACTAGCAGTACTGGGAAGTACTACACGGTAGTCTGTAGGGTTAAAAAGTTCTACATATGTAATTGTCAGGTTGTCTTTTCTCAGTCCTCCTCCTACTCCTCCTGATGTCACTATGTTGTCCACATTAGGCACATTACTTGTAGCGTTAGTACTAACCACGGTATCGTTATTAGTCGATGTAAGATTTGCATAGTACATACACATGTATCCTGGTTTGGATACCGCAGTAATTAACTTGAGTTGAGCTACTTTGAGCTCTGATAATTGCCCTGCAAGTATTTGCAGAGATGGTTTAGAATTTGAGTCACAGGGAAGCTTTGCATATACTTGGCCATTCATTATCTTATATGGCATAGCATCATACACAGGTATGAAGTCCTTAGGTGGAATTATCTGATGGGATAATAATAGTATTCCAGGATTTTTAACAAGGATGGTCGCATTTCTAGCTGCTGATGTTTCATTATTGCTATGATCATGTCTTGAAGTGCTATTACGAATCTGATCTATGGTCGATGCCAACAAAGCTTTCGGGCTCATAAAAGACTCAAGAATGTTGGCCGGATTGGACGAGGTTAGCGCAGGTGTTGTCTTCATTGTAACCACCCCCTTGCCTATTGTGCTATTCATGCTATAGGGGTTTTTAGTCGTCGTTGCTGCTTTGACTATGGTTGTATTACTACTGCTGGTGCGACTATTATTGTTTTGTGCTAATAGATTTTGGACTTGATTATTATTTAAGAATAAAAGAGATACCAAAATAAAACTAGCAATCGCAAAGGTTACATATAGCCATCTAGTCAGCTTTTTCCTCATTAAAGGAAAATTATCTTGACATCTCAAAAAAAGAGATGTGTCATATTTTGTTGATACATGTCTCATTTACTTTTATCAAGGTGGTCATTTACCCTCAAGCTAGGAAGAGATCAGAAGTCGCCTATCCTCAGATAGGCTATATACAAGCAAGCGATTAAAGATCCTATATACGGGTGTTCTATGGCCTTTATTTTATCTAACAACAAGAATTACAGCACTATTACTATTACTAATTATACTATTTCAGCAGCATCATATTATCAATTAGGAAAAAATACTAACAACCCTCCAACAAATAGACAAGTTGTAGGTTTACTCTGATAGGTATGTTCTAAATTAGTACTTTAACTTATTTATTGGATGTCATTAGTATTGAATACAATTTGACTTACGCCACCCGACGCGACCCCATTTAGATCCAATAATGTGGCTGGAAAAGGCCCTACTTTTTGCTTTACGTTGTCGATAGTTAACAAGGAACAACAAAAAAAACGACAACAACAACCATCAAAGTAGCTAATGAGAATAGTTGAGCCAAATACAATATCCGATCATCCTATCTAAGAAGTTTCAAGTTGTTTCAATTATCCGTCTCAGTTAGCACTCAAGAAGCCGGTAGAGTGGTAGGTGTAAGAATAGGTGCGTGTTGCAAGCGTAGTCTGATCTACCTAGTAGTGGTGTAGTAGAGATTGGGTCGTGAAATGGAAGTTCTCTATCATAGAGCATCCTCACTCTATTCCACCACTATCTGGATATACCTTTTTTACCTACCTTTATTCAGCTACCGACTCCACCAACAGATTATGACTCGTATCGTAGATAACCGTTGCTCATTTCAGAAGAGTCCCTTAGGTGAGTAAGTCTTAATGCAATACAAGCTGCACTTTAACAAAGCAACAATGACACTCCAGGATTTTTAAAAGCGGCTGAGATGCTTTTTGATACTATCATCTTAGGGCTCCCAATTACTTCTAAGTGTACGCCACGATTAAGATTTAATTCTTATGTATTTTGCAAGCGCATAGTACGTTGAGTTAAACATAGATAGTGTCAACAACCTTTATCCATTTTCACCTGAACCTTGGTATATATCAATAATACTACGGAGTAAACCAAATGATTGCAGACTACTACTATTTCTTTATAGGTAGGATAAAGCTAAATTTGGCACCTTTACCATCAGCATTATTCTCAGCCCATATTTTGCCATCATGAGCTTCTACTATACTCTTAGATATGAATAACCCCAATCCAGTACCAGTTTCTGATTTTGTAGCAAATTTTGTAAATAGTCTGGGTATAATTTCTGGGTCTATTCCTTTACCAGTATCTTTGACACTAATTGTAATTGCCTTGTTATCTTGTTCCTTTTTTGTGGTTATGGATATAATTCCCCATTCTCCTTGAGTGAATTTAATAGAATTACTAATTAAATTGGATATTACTTGACTTAGTCTATCCTTATCCGCATTTACAATTATATTATTGACACTGCGATGTTCATATACTAATTTTATTTTCTCGCTGTCTATTTGACTTTTACAATCTTGAATAACAGAGGATATCATCTCATTTAAATTAAATTCCTCTTTGTTTAGCCGTAGTGTCTGACTCTCAATTCTTGTTACATCTAGGATATCTCCTGTCAACCTTTGAAGTCTCATTGCATTACGAAGTATTGGATTTACAAGGTGTCTGCTTCCTTCAGATTCCATCTCCAATATCTCTGCATATCCTAAGATAGACTGTGTGGGTGTTCTAAGCTCATGCGCTGCTATATTGATAAACTCCTCTTGCATTTTGTCATGTTCTTTTAACTTTTCGTATAACTCAAGCTGATTCCAAAAGTTCTCAAATATTGAAAGATAAGACATTATTGTTGGTTCGGTTGTTGAGTAAGTGGATAATCCTACTGCTTCTACAAAATTTTCTTTTGAATCATCTACTTTTTCAATGACTAATGATGCTTTTCTATCAACTACTACTATTGTTACTGTGGTTACATTAAATTCTGGCTGTGCTTCTAAATGTCGTATTTTAAGATGAGGGTTATTATCGTTATCTGAAGAAAAGGGAAATATCGATTCTTCTTTTGATATGCTTGTTGTAGATATAGTAGCTGTTTTCTTCATTTCTTCTATTATTTTGTCAATTGCATCGTTGGTAGGGGTTAAAATCCTAATATTTATGGCTCTTCTTTCTTCTTCTTTTTCATGATTATCTTCTGATAATGATGTAGTTAAGGCTGATAGTGATTTTCTTCTTTGTGTTGTTGTTTCGGGCGTAGTTGATAGTTCCTTAAGTAACTGTATTATACCAATCCTATGCTCACGCATAAATGCATTAATCGTTGGAAGAATTAGCAATACTTCTGATTTGGCAGATTTTACCAAGTTAATAAATAACTCTTGAGTCCTTAATGGATTATCAATAATTTCTGTTATACCTAAACTAATATCACTTTGAATTTCTCTTATTTTTCTTTTAGCAGAGGTAGATGTAATCCAGAAACTATCAAATATGTATTGTTGATGTTCTACAATTTCGTTAACATTGCTATAAATCATCATTTCTGAAGACTTTCTCTCCTCATGAAGAGTAGAAGGTGCAGCATACTCTTGTTCACTTACGTAAAAATTTCCTTTAATACCATTCAAGTGTCGAAGTTCATCAACTAAGGATATTAGTTCTTTGCAATAGCGAAGGTTATCTTTTGAAATTTCAGTAATGTATCTTATTGTTACGTGCCTTCTTTTTGCATCAATAAATGATTCCCTTAGTCGAATAATTTCTATAGCTAAATATGGCCGTGTATGGTCTACGCAAACATCGATTCTAAGTTTCGCTTTGCACATAAATTGTACTAGACCGTCTATAACGTTATCACTCCCATGTACTATCTCAGTTTTGGGGATTCCTTTTGCTTCCGTTGATGCATATATGTGGGTCACTAGGATATAAGTAGAACATTTCAAAATCTCCGTGTAGAAATCGCAACTGTAATTCATAATTGGGGCTGCAGCTTCAGAAACGAACGTTTACTCAAATTTGATATGATCCTATTATAGTATATGTTCGCATTCAGCCCGGAAAGTGTCTTGAATAAACTAGACCAAGATTAATCAACCCTTGTCATTCTCTCTCTTCATTTCGTTGATTAATCTGATTTCTTCCTTAATCATTGTATGTATTTCTTGAGTCATTTTATGCTGTGTTTGAATTATTTCATCAAGATAATGGTTCTGCCTCTTACCTACTATCAATATCAACAAACCGATGCCCAATGATATAATGATATCCATCTCCCTATTCTCTATTTGTCTGGGTATCAGATCGGTAAGATAGAAGAACACGACAGAAGCTCCTAGCACTAACAATCCCAGAAGAATTAGCTGCATTTCATTCATATGGTATTTTTATTATGCCGGTGTATTTACATTTTTGAATGATCAGCGCCAATGGAATTCTACCACATTGACTTTGACTAGTTTTTCGAAAACGTTCCTCCTCTCTCATATTCCCATAGAAGTAACCATGAATTTCAATACAGCAATATCCAGCTGGACTGGCAGGACCAATAGGGACAAAATATCGAAACCATCCTCAAGACTATCATCGTAATTAACTCTGTTGCTACATTCATAATTTTCTTTGTTCCTAGGTCGTCAGGAACTTTCTATCCGTTCTTCCCGTTCTTTCCATTCCATGTTGGATTGCTAGGGAGTATCTTCTTGCTATTCGGTTTGGTGAGTGTTTATTACGTTAATATCGGAATACTGAAGTTAAATGTCGCGCCATTCAAAATTGGCATTGTCTTCTCTACTCTTTAATTTGACCATTCATTATGATCTATTTATGTTTTGGTAGTTGCAGAAATAGATTACTGAATATGGGAACAATCTCAGATAGTTGTCTGTTTGTTGTAACGTAAATTTAAGGAAGAAAAGAACATATAGGCATTGTGACAGGGTTCGGCTAAAGTAGATAAATAGACTGTCGAAATAGGGTTACACGTAGAAGAAGCAGTCAAACAATTATCAAACCATACTACAGCCTTTTACTGGATCATTTATTCGCGTTTTTCGTTCTACCTCTTTTTGATGTCGCTGCGTGTCAATTACTTGAGTCCTCAAATTGGGTCTCCAAAGCTAACAGCGCAATTAATCCAAATATTTCCATATGATCGATTATAAGTATAGTTCTTGTATCAAGCATGTTTAGCCATGTCTTTTAAAAATTTTATGCTATTCAAATTAGTTACAATGAGTGTGTAGATTCTGAGACAGGTTTTGTAGACTGACCATAAGCGAAATGTCATAAATGCCAACAGTCTTTAGTTTATCGTGTGTAAATGACTGGGAAAGCTAGGTATGAATCTAATCTCAGTCCAATTCTTTCCTAATCATTTCAATCAAATAATCTATCGAAGTTGGCTTTCTGGGCTATATCATCCAGTAACAAACGGTATATTTCGTTCAGCTCATGTTCTAGCATTGTTTTTGTTTTACGTGCTCTAGGAGGAAGAGAAATATTCATTGCAGGAACTCAATATTCTCTCCTCGTGTGGAAAGGAGAGAAGTCAAAAATAGAGCGCCGGTCAGACAGATCGAAGACCTAAGCTGCAACACCTACGATAAAATACTTGATTGTAACATAACATACATTAATATTGTTATTCTCAATAACTGCAGTTGGATTAAAAAGGGTAAACCCTTATGGAAGACAAAAGTAATAGCGAGTATTCAGACGATGGTCATAGTCACTATAAACGTGAAAATAAGTTCAACAAATACGAAACCTTAGATGAGGGCACATTTGCATTTATGCATTGGCTGAATTCAAAGGATAAGAAATCATTATCTTCTATTGATAACCCCATGGTTTTGTTGAAATTTGTTAATGATAAACATACTATCCTACATGATACCCACCTTCATGCAGAGGTAGATGTTGAAATAAACAAAGGTATTCCTTATTGCAAATATTGTAAAGAAGATGATTGTGCTCATGTAGGATTTGCCATATGCGTAGAACAATTATATGGTCATCGTCGTAGTGGAACTGAAGAAAGAATAGAAGATATTATAGAAATCTAGACATTATCAAGATATTGTCTCGTTTTTCTGAACTTTAATATTGTGACATTAGAGTCTAAAACCGAATCTAAACCTTTTCTTGGATTTTTCAGGAGAGGAGCCTTTTTCATCAGAGGAAGATGTCAATGATGGCGAAATTCGTATCCTACTTCCAAACTTAATTACGTATGGTGTTATGAAAGTTGTTACTATTGTTACAACACCTAATATTGGAAATACTGAGGAAGAAATTGCCCCTACATCTTGACCAGCTTTGGCAACAACCAATGATAGCTCTCCTCTTGCTGAAGCCATTCCCAATCCTGTCCTTAAGGCTGTAATGCCATCATATCCTTTTGCTCTAACCAATATTGCACTAATTATCAAGAACTTTGAAGCAAATGATGTCAGAATAAGTAACATTGCCGGAACAATGAGCGAAGGAATATGAGATAAGTCAATTAATGCTCCTATTGAAATAAAAAATATTGCTGCAAACATATCTCTTAACGGGGTTGTAATTACTCTAGCTATGTTAGCACTCTTTGATTCAGCAACTAATACTCCGGCTAAAAACGCACCAGTAGCAACGGAGAGACCTAGTTCTTTGGCTGCAAATGATAAACCAAACGCCAATCCAAGAATTACAATTAGAATAAGTGCATAATCCTCTGTTTTGCCAATTTTATCTATTATTTTAGGCACATACCTTGAACCTAGAAGAAGTATACTTCCAATAAAAGCAGCAACTATTCCTATAGAGAAAGAGACTTGTGGAATTGATACTTGACCTGAATTCGCAGCTACTGATTGAAAGATACCAAGCGTGGTGATAGCTATAATATCTTCTACAATGGTTATTCCTAATATAAGAACAGTTGATTTATCTTTAATCATACCTAGCTCTTCAAGAATTCTAACAGTTACAACTGTGCTTGTAATAGACATAGCTAATGCTAGAAACAGTGAATCAAAGAATGAAAAACCAAGTGTTTGAGCAACGAAATATACTATTAATAGAGTTCCTATTGATTCAGGTAATGCTACCATGATAGAAATTCTGCCTATTGATCTAAGTTTGGCTATTGGGAATTCTGTGCCAATAACAAAAAGTAGCATTATAATTCCTAATTCTGCAAAGGTGTTCAATGAATTAACATTCTGTATCAAGCTAAATGGTGGTGTATAAGGACCAATTATCATGCCAGCAAGTATGTAACCGATTACCATCGGTTGTTTTAATCTATGAGTAATAACCAACATTATAGCAGCAACTATCATTATGACCGCAAAGTCTTGGATTAAGAAATCAGGTGAAGACGATGGTGTGGAACCGTGAGAGAAGAGCTGACCACCAAATGATAGTAATGGAACCGATAATTGCTGTACCATACACGATAGAGGAAAACTCATGCTATCAGAATAATTACATTTAATTATAATTAAGAATTTGTGACATCAATGCCAGTTAACTGTCAATCTGCTTATAAAGTACTCAGCTTCCACAGGACTTTGTGCCCAAGCATTCAATCCCTTATCAGGTGGTTTTGATTCTACGAAAATGTGTGACATATTTTGTAGTATCGATTAAATTTTCTCCTTTATATAACCACAGCAGAGCTTCTCGCATACAATCACATGATTGCCATACATTGCTTGGGTGGCTCCTGTATGTTTCATGAAGCATGCCAAATTATACTTCAAGCCTGATGATTCGAGCATGTTATAGATCAGTCCCAAATGCTACCCGCCAATAAGCGTCATCGCCAGGCTTCAAAACTCTGATAGCAACCTTCGCAAGCTCGTCGAATAGATTCTTTATCATAAGACGGATCTGTAAATATCAGATCGATAGAATTATGTGGAATTTCTTTCACCTTCTCTCATATCACCAAGTAATAGCTTGAAGCCTTCTGGTATTGCTGTTGTTGTCGCCGCTGCTAGCAGCAATGCTTCTTTTCTTCTGTTTTTGTAGGCTGTTGTATACTTTGTCTATTTTTAGTTCGTCTTTTCTTAATTAGTCTAGGATTTCTTCAGGAGGACCTTGATTGATTAGAGCACCGACCCCTAAACGCGTCAGTTAATATTACCATTATGGTTATTTTAGCTGAGGCGGTATAATGAGATGCAATACGTGCGGTCTTGAGGAGAGCATTCCATTTCGGTGCAATTACTGTGGAGAATCGTTTTGTAATCTTCATAGAATTCCCATAAATCACTCATGTCCATTTATAAATAAATTTGCAGAAAAAAGAAGGCTTATGATGCAAGGCAACTATGACGGTGGCCCTGCAGCATCATCATTTAGTAATAGCATTGGAAGATCATTACTTAGAGCAATAAAGATAAAAAGTTCAAAGACCGAACTGTTACACCTCTTTATTGCTACACTTTTAATAACCGCCGTAGGTTTATCATTTAATGATTACAGGTATATTTCATGGCAATTTCTTGCTATATTCATTAGCGCTTTTCTTGTACATGAATTGGCTCATAAATTTCTAGCACAGTATTATGGAAGCTGGGCCGAGTTTCGTGCACAACTATATGGACTTATAGTTACAGCAATTTCAGCTTTACCCATTATGCCATTTAAGTTTATAGCTCCTGGTGCAGTCATGGTTGGATTATCTGACAGAAATAAGTTTGGAAGAGTTGCACTTGTGGGACCATTGACTAATTTGGTAATGGGATTTTCATTTCTAATATCGACTTATCTATATCCACATCATTCGTATTTGTATGCAGGTGCATCATTTAATGCATGGATAGCAATGTTTAACTTGTTACCATTTGGAGTACTAGACGGACAGAAGATCTTTGATTGGAATAAAATAGTATGGGGATGTGCCATGGCTACTACTATGGTTCTGTTCATTACAGCATATATCTAATCTCAGTTTTATTCATATAGGCCATCATCAGAACTAAGTATATTATATGAATAAAAACGTGGTAAGAGGGACAATTACTAAATACCTTGGGCCGATTTCAGATTGGTTATCCTGCATTTCACATCATAATCAACAGCAGCAGATGATGTGGGGCAAAAGATCATGACCAGACGACTGAGTTTGTGAGTGGTGTGTTGGGAAAAAAGGACAAGGATGAGGCGACGACACTGACATATGTTGCATGCATGCAGGTATGAGAGAAGATTACCTATTAGGAAACTGACTAAAGCAAATTCTTAGAAATACCTTAGTCCTTGTATCGTACCGTGTCCGAGTTGATCTAATATCAAACTAAACAATAGAAGCTACTCCGTTTTAAACGTAGCTTATTGCATCCACGACAAACCTTTTAGCGAATTAAAACAACTTAAATTTATTGCCGCCTCTTGCATTAGCATATGGTGGAGGACATTTCATTTCTTCAAAGTTATAGTAATATATTTGCCCTCGTATACGTTCTCCTCTTAAAATTCTTGTTCCATTATCAGTCGCCAACGTTTTCCATGCATTAAAACCTTCGTCAAAGCTGTTTAGATCAACACTACTGTTTGACGAATCAGCTTCTTCTGTCAGATGTTCACGCCATAGCTTGACTCTAAGTTGTTGTGCAAGTACTGGCGAAGTGATACCAAGATCCACCTCAGTGGAATTTTTAAATCCATCGTTATCCATATTTGCAGAGCCAATAGTTATCCATTTATCATCCACTATCATTACCTTTGCATGTATATAGATCTGTTTCCTTTTTTCGTTAGCAACGTTGTGTTGTGATATCAAGCAATATGTATTAACACGACTCCCTCCAGCTTCTCTTAAACGTTCCAGATTTCTGTTAACATGATTGATACTTTCTTTTGAGACAAATCCACTGATAAACCCAGGGAGGTTTGGTTCCATTGGACTTACGACTATTACTTTTAGATTTTGCTCTTCTTGCAGTCTCTTTACAAGAAGCCGAGTTATAAATTCACTCTGAAAAGAAAATTGGTTTTCAATGTATATGCTATACTTTGCTTTTCTAAACATTGCAGCATACCATGATAATATACTACTACCATCATTCAGTTGCTTCCAAGTACGTAACGCAATGATCTCTGTATCTCCAGCGGAATTTTGATTTTCAAATGCTGATTCGATATTTATTCTCTTGGCCTGGTCGATATCTTTAGTTATTGAATATGTCCATCTCTGCATAAAATGGTAAATTAGATCCGTTACAACTGGACCTTCAACCATTGCATGTACGTCATGCCATGGCTCTGCATTTTGATCTCTTAAAGGATTATCAAAATCATGACTATTGGTATCCCATTTACCGTGAGATAAGTCTAGACCTCCACAAAAACCTATCTTATTATCGATTACGATAAATTTCTCGTGATGACCGGATGTAAATGTAGGGGCAGTATTATCAACCCTTACCATCAAATTTTTTGCAATTTTAGAATGTTCTACAAGTCTCTCTAGAGGCTCAAGTTCTCCTACTCTTCCACTCAATCCGCGTTTATGTGCGGTAGGTAATAGTCTAATTATCAATTTTGGTTGCCAAACAATGATTTTGACTTCTACTCCTTGTTTTGTCTTTTCAACTAAAAGATCTTGCAGGGGAGATGCAGTGTAATTCTGCTGAGATAACTCAATATCTTCAGGTTCTGATGTGATGCCGCTTGAAGACCAGGATAAATTATTGTTAATGAACAGAGAAGATTGTGAATCTCCTCTTATGAACCTCAAGCGAGGATCCAGCTCATAATTGGCTATTAAGATACTCGTTTTTGCTTTGAACATTTTCTCATACATCAGAGTGAATGTTTCTTGACCATCGACAGTAAGCGTTACACAGTTGCCAAAGGTATTTTCACCAAATCTAGTTCTCAATGTTAAATCATCCTACCTTGACA
>CAKOFP010000243.1 GCA_933226995.1 Candidatus Nitrosopolaris rasttigaisensis
ACTAGTCCACTGGGAGCAGCTACATATACGGAACTTCCATCATAGTTATTGATGTATGATTTCGGTATGTAGTAATGACGGATTCGTGCTACTCCTTCTCTAACTACAATAAATTCATTCCCTACTTGTTCAATATCTCCTATGTCCACATTATCAGTTGTCTTCACACGTTTGTGAATTATCTCTTCCCATGGGATATTGAGTGTCTCACCAGAGAGCTCTGTTTGAAGATTCACTCCTGATTCCTTTGCCATAAAAGGGATTCCATGTAAAAACTGTGGATATGTGGAGTCTACTTTACGCTTCTGTTCCATATATTCTTGAGTTTGAAACTCAGATTCAGTTGGTGGACTATCTCTTTCATATCTATCTTTTATCTCATTTTTTGTAAGGGATGTACGTATGTATTCACCGTCAAATCCTTGAACATGATATTTTGGAATAAAATAGCGCTTTTTATGGACTGCACCTTCCTTTACTTCAACATAATTAGTAGCAATACTTTCTACCTTACCCATATCCTCGTTGTCGCTTGATTTAACTTTTCTGTCAATAATTTTATCCCAAGGCATAGCTACTGAATCTGAGGTTGTACCTGTCGATGTACCTGCATAGGTTGGAATATTAGTTTCAAAATCTGGATATTGCTTTGTTACTGTCGTTCTTCTGTCCAGATAATCAGGGGTTTCAAAAGTTGCTGCTGGCGGTGCTTTTTCTCCTTCAAATCTTGATTTAACATCGTCTTTTCTGAGTGAAACCCAGAGATGATCACCGTCGTATCCTTGGAAATAATATTTTGGGATATAATAGTACTTCTTATCTACCGTTCCTTCTTTTGTTTGAATATAGTCCCTAGTTACACTTTGAATCTTGCCTAGAACTTTGTCATCACTTGACTTTACTTTCTTATCAATTGCTTTATCCCATGATATAATGTCGGTCATCTTTCGATCCTGATTGTAGTTTCACATCATGCAATTTATCAGTTATATTTGAACATGATAAAAAATTGACAAAGACAACAAGCCTAATAAAGGTTATAAAATAACGTCTTAATCATTAAAATACAATGTTTTACTATGTTATACTAGGATATTACTATGACAACTGATAGTAATAAAGCAGGACCTACCACATTATGGAAAACGCTGAAAGGCAAGAAGGTAAGAACTAATGATGGAAAAGACCTAGGCGAGATTAAGGAGGTGTCTGAAAACTACTTACACGTAGAAAAAGGAACAGTACACAAGGAGAAATTCTGGATACCAAAATATGTTGCGGATGCTTTTGACGGCAAGACACTATGGCTTTTGATGGACGAAGAAGAATTACGTGGAAAATACCAATACGGTACACAGCCACCACCAGGCGAGCAATATTCAAAAGAGTTCGAATCGTTCAAGGGAACTCCATACGGACAAAAGGCTAACTACGAATCAGATTCTAACGATAATATTCGGGTGGTTGAAAATTACAAGAATATCAGGGATTTGAAATAGATGAATGTAGTGTAGTATAGTATGGTGAAGATAAACTCCTTTTTGACAATGATGAGCAGTGCGACATAGCCTCTCGATTTGTAGGCAGTAATGTGTGGTGCAGGAGTCTTGTAGTACATTGGTATTGGTTGAAATTCCAGCAATTAGTTATCTGAAGAATCGCGTAAGCCTACGATAATATAACAGATTTCAAATCACGATGCCATTTGTGTACCAATGATTTCTATGAATCTATTATCTTTGCTAAAGTCGATAGATAAAATTCTTGCATTCTCGTTGTTTGCTCCCTCTTTGTAATCAACTCCCTTGCCATCTATTTTTATTAGAAATTTTGTATCAGCATTTGAAGCTCCTTTGGAGTCTATCACATTCCTAGGGAGTTCAACAGCAAAACTCCCGCCATTTGCACTTGGATTAAGGACTAGTGCTAACGTAGTTCTATCCTTATCTGCCAGAATCCCAACCAGTTTGCCACCGTTGATACTATATTTGATTGGAAAATTTTTTCCGTTGATAGTGAGAACATACAGACTATTGAACCCTGTTTTATTATAATTAGGTGAGGTAGCAGCAGGTACAGCAGGAGATGTCGATATAACTGTCTTATTGCCTGTTGTTGTTATAGTTGTTTTACCTGATGTTCCACCAGACATCGTAGAGTTCTGTGCGTTCACTACCTGAACAGATTGTACGATGGATACCAGAAGAAGTAGCACTATTGGTATAGCTACTATGAGTTTTCTAAACACAATTGTGGAGGCTTTCGGCATTTTAATAAAATCTCTTATCGATTCAATACTAGATGTACACATATATTTCTCATAGAATTACGATCCTTTTAAAGGTTTTATAGTCAATACAATTTTGAGTTTCGCTAGCCATTCTACGAAAACAAGAAATAAAGGTGATGCTTTTTCGGCTTTCAACTGTTATTCCTTAATAGAAACCTAAGTAGTTTAGAGTATATACTATCTCCTTGCCCCTTTGAAATTGACTGCGATATTACTGCAAATAATATACCTAGTCCTGCTGCAGATGACGTCAGCCATATAACATAATTATTTGCAAGCAGCGAGTGTCCAGACCAAATTTCTGAGATAACGGTTAAGGCAATAGTGAATAATCCTTGCCCGGTTCCAACAGCAACTAGGAATTTTCCAATATTCACTCAATTTGCGACAAATAGCCCTGCTCCCATAATGACGGTAATCCCGCCGAGCTGACTTAGAAGAGCTAGAATTCCAATTGGGAACAATATAAATATCAAAAATTGTCCAGTAGCGTGGATTCTAACTTCGTTCTCAATTAGATGGTAAATCATAATATTTGCCTTGTATCCGGACAGCAAAAACAGAACACCAGAGATAAATGCAATGGCTCCTGCCAACCTATTTCTAGTATTACTGGTGGTATAGCGTAAACTAGTAAAGCGGTCATAAAATGATCTATGTTCTATATATTCTTCTGGGACCAATTTCAATGAGGAAATAAAGTTTTTCATTCTTGCGTAGGAATATTGCGTACGAGCTTCATAGGTAGTTATCCTCAATCTAATTCCACTTTTGCTTACAGATTTTGCTATTGATTTTGGGATGAAATATCTCGACAAATTGATTAGACCTCCGCTAACAATCATATAGTCAGAAGAGATCTTTCTGAGTAAACCTAACCTCCTTCCATCTAGAGAGTATACAGACTTGTTGATCAAACTAGACCAGTCAGAGAAGGGGTTATTGTTATCTTCAGAATAGACCATTTACAGACACATAACTCTTCTTCTTTTCCGCTACTACCCTCTTGTGCGGGAGGAGATGATCTTGGTTGATGATTTTCCATATAGTTGTAATTTAAATTAAGCCTATCAGAAATCCATAAAAACACGCTAACGCGAAACCATTTGCACTATGGATGACTGTCAAGAAAGACATTTGCCGCTCTACTACGAATTTGCGAAGCCTATCCATATTCTTGCTGTTTCCTCCTATAGTAGCATGTCTTTGTTTATCAAGATTTGCGAAGTCTTTTTAGTGGTATCTACTAGACATTGTAATTCATACCAATGTATACACAATAAATTACTGCATTACTACATCCTTCAGAACGAACGAATTATTACACATCTTATTTATGGTGTCAAAAATATTTTTACCGAACATCAGATGGTCAAATGTCCTTGTGATGTCTAGAATCTCAATGCCCGATTACATCTAAGGTACAATAAGAGCAACACGGTCTACTATCTTACCCAATTGAATTGGATCTCCTTGTCAGTAACAAACTATACACTTTATCAACAACAGTTTCAGCGCTAATCGGTTTTGGTGCAAATTCATTAGCACCATATTCCAAAACCCTCGTTTTATCGGATTCGTCTTCTGCAAGAACCATAGTCTTGATATTCGAATTAATCCTTTTTACTTTGATAATCAACATTGCACTTCTATTCGCTGCTATCTTGCCATCCACGAAGACAGTAACCACTTTACCACTAGTTCGTTTACTTTGTTCAAACATTCCTTAGTACTATATGCCTTATAAACTTCAAAACCTTTGAGGCCAAATGTAGCTGCTAAAATACGGGTAATGTATCTGTTCTCATCAACAATAATGGTGGTGGAGGGGATTCTGGCAGCAAAAGTGGTTCTCCTGCGCCGCCATGGATTAGAATCTTTTGACCCTTTGATAATCGAATACCTCTTCACCTTGCTTGACGTCAGAAGGGACGCCTTTTCCTACTTGTTGGATAATACCTGAAAAATCCATCCCCAGGGTTGATGGGAATTGAAGTGGTATCATTTGTTGCATATACCCTTCGCGGATTTTCCAATCTATTGGATTTACTCCAGATGCTTTTACGTTAACTAGAATTTTGCCTGTCGATTGACTTGGTACGGACGCAGTTTCGTTGATCTCAACTACATCGCTACTACCATATCTCTTGATCTGGACGGATTTCATAATCTTTTATAGCAAATAAGAAATATTAAAGCATGGTAGTATTTGCACTCCTATTAACTACTTATTAACTTACCATGAACACCAATCTCCATCTACCGGTCACGTATTTTTGGTCATCTTGTATTCCAATGATTTATTGGTGGAGTCAAAGGCGGTGGTATTGATGCATTGTTAGTAGGAATATTGACAGAGCTCGAACCTCTATTCGGGTTATTCGAAGGCACAGTTGCAGCAGTGGATGGTGACTTCGTAATCTGAGTCGGCGGTGGAGCAATGAAGGTGGGAGCTGGCTTGTC